>VEPI01000165.1 GCA_012026935.1 Melioribacter sp.
TCGCTAAGATCGTCGGCGGAAGCGGCGGCGGTCGTCCTCATCTTGCAACTGCCGGTGGAAAAGATGTAACAAAAATCAATGACGCTTTGCAAAATGTAGAAATTATCATCAAAAGTTTTTAAGTCGGAAAAGTATGCCGCATAATGTTGGCGTATCTGTGGCTGAAATCAAAAGTCTCTTCCATGTTCTTAAGATGAACCGTGTAAGTCCTTTCATTAGTCTTAATTATTTTTTCAATACAGTCTAAATTTATAATTGTTGCGCGGTGAATTCGTAAAAATAAATTCTTCGGTAATATTCTTATCCAGTTTCTCAAGGATTTTCTTACAATAATTTTATAACCGTCCTTCGTAATAATTTTACTGTATTCTTTCATCGCAGTAACACAAACAATTTCGGAAAATTTCACGAGCTTTAACTTGTTTCCTATTTTAACTAAAACGTGATCTTCTTTTCCCGGCGGCGAGGTAAATTCATCGAAAGTATTTATCTCTTTGTTCAACCGGATTTTTATGTTAGTTAGTCTTTCCAATCTCTTCCGGACAGAATTAAACAAACTTATTTCAAGCATTGTTACCGGGATATAATCGTCCGCGCCTAATTCCATCACCGCTCTTTGCTGTTCAAACGATGAGCAGTTCGAAATGACTATCAGAGGTAAGTCCGAGGTAGTCTCATTATCGCAAATTTTTTTTATTAGATCGAGGTCACTTTTCCCATTTGAGAAGGAAAAAAGAATCAAGTCGGGTAAATATCTAACGGCGATTTCCAACCCGTCTTTCTTATTGTGGGAAAAATAAATTTCGAAATCAGTTTGAGGAAGAAGCGATTCAACGTGCTTTAATTCTTCACTTGCGTTTTCAATTACCAAAACTTTTCTCAAGAATGCGCTCTGTTTTGATATGAAAAATTAGAAAACTATTTCGACAAATCCTTTATCAAATATTTCTTTTAGGAAATAAACTCGTGTTTCCTATTAAGTTATTGTGTCGTATTCATAATTTTACACGCTTGCGACAAAATTGTTGCACTCGTTGCATTAAGCTGTTTGTCCACGGAAAATATTTCAAGATTTGCATACAAAATTTTTATCAAAATAATCAGCCAATTGTTTTTCAATCAATTAAGGAATTAATTATGAAGGGAGGATGGAATCATTTTTGTCTCATTACATTATTTATTGTGTCAGCATTTAATCTATCAACTTTTGCGCAGAAATTATCTGTAAATGTAAATGCGGACCTTGTAAGTAGATATGTATGGCGCGGGTTAAATATTAATGATCAACCGAATATTCAACCTGCTATTACATTTAAATTCTCAGGGCTGCAATTCGGGTTTTGGGGATCTTACGGATTATCACACACAAACTCTACGGATGAACTTCATTCTACGAGTCATGAAATTGACACATGGTTAAGCTACTCATTTTTGATTGACAACTCTGTTAATGTCGCAGCTGTTTTTACAGATTATTACTATCCCGATGGAGGAATTAGAATCGGTAATTTTAATAACTACAATGATAAAAGCGGACCGGGCGCGCACATCATCGAGGCAGGCGTTACAATCGGCGGACCGGAATCATTTCCGTTAACATTAAGCGGATACGTTAATGTTTACAACGATGTTGGAAGTAACGCTTATTTCCAAATTGATTACACAACCAAGGTTGATGATTTCGGATTAGGGTTTTTTATCGGCGGCTCAACAGGAAGTAAAGACAATATGATTTACTACGGAACCGAAAAATTTAATTTGATCAATATCGGCATGAAAGTTTCGAAACAAATAAAAATAACGGAAGGTTTTTCTTTGCCTGTTTATTGCTCATACATTCTTAATCCTAGAGCAGAAATTTCTTATTTGATATTCACAGTTTCTATCTAAATAAAAAATAAATCAAAAATAATTAGAGGTAATTATGTTCGATACCGGAAGTACTGGATTTATGCTTGTAGCATCCAGCTTAGTAATGCTTATGACACCTGGACTTGCATTTTTTTACGGTGGTCTTGTTGGTAGAAAAAATGTATTGGGAATTATGATCCAGAGTTTTGTTTCGTTGGTTTGGACTACCGTAATTTGGTTTGCGTTTGGATACTCTCTTTGTTTCAGCGGCGGAGAAGGGGGAATCATTGGTAATCTTAATATGGCATTTTTATCGGGGACTAATTTGAATTCCATATTCACCGGAAATAATCAAATACCGCTTTATGTATTTGTCGCTTATCAAATGATGTTTGCAATTATCACTCCCGCTCTGATAACCGGCGCATTCACAAATAGAGTTCGTTTTCCTGCCTACTTTTTATTTTTAACATTTTGGTTAGTACTGGTTTACTTTCCGTTAGTTCATATGATTTGGGGCGGCGGTTTACTTGCTCAATGGGGCGTTCTTGATTTTGCAGGCGGAATAGTTGTTCATGCAAGTGCGGGAATGGCGGCGTTGGCTTCAGTTTTCTATGTCGGAAAACGAAATGTACTTGAACGAGGTCCGCACAGCATTCCTCTTGTTGCTTTAGGAACCGGTTTGCTTTGGTTCGGCTGGTACGGATTCAACGCCGGAAGCGAATTAAAAGTTGATTCAATTACAGTAACGGCATTTTTAAATACAGATGTTGCTGCATCCTTTGCCGGAGTAACCTGGTTGTTCCTTGCATGGATACTTGAGAAAAAACCAAAGTTTATTGGTTTGTTAACCGGCTCTGTTGCGGGACTCGCAACAATTACTCCTGCCGCCGGATTTATTACTATCGGCAATGCAGTAATAATCGGAATTGTTTCCGGCATAGTTTGCTACTTTGCCGTTGCATTAAAAAACAAACTCAAATGGGATGATGCATTGGATGTTTGGGGAGTTCACGGAGTAGGCGGAACAATCGGCATTATTATGCTCGGTTTATTTGCTTCAAGGGCTGTTAATCCGATGGTTCAAGTTGACGGGTTATTCATCGGCGGCTCTGCGGAATTCCTAATGAAACAATTGATTTCGGTTATTGCAGTTGGAATTTATTGTTTCTTATTTACTTATCTAATGCTTAAGGTAATAAATTATATTACTCCTGTTAAAGTAACGAGAGCTGAAGAAGAAGCCGGACTTGATTCGTCCCTGCACGGGGAAATGGCTTACGAAGAGGATTAACTATACTTAAATATTGTTATAGAAGATGCCCGTTTTACCGGGCATCTTTATTTTAAACTTTCTTGTAACGGAAACACTTATTTGTATGATCGTTCACCATTCCAACAGCCTGCATAAAAGCATAACAAATAGTAGAG
>VEPI01000077.1 GCA_012026935.1 Melioribacter sp.
GGCTGCCAATTTAGATCCGATATTGGCACTGCAAGAAGAGTAATTTTTTAAAAAGATACAACTAGAACAAATAAAAAAACATGTTTGTGTTTGTAGGTTAATCGTTAACCTTAAATTTCTCGTCGCTATTGTTAGGCTTAATTGAAATATTCCTGTTGTTATTGCAAGAAAATGTTAATTGAACAGTTGCAACCGAGAAGAGTTCAAACCCGATTTCTTAATTGAATTCGGGTTTGTTATTTTTAAACACAAAGAATATTTAAATAAATGAGAAAGGGAATGAATTACGAACAAAAAGTATCAGAATTTCTTAATCAGAAAACTATAGCCATTGCCGGTGTATCGCGCAATCCTCAAGGCGAAGTTGGTAATCCAATCTACAAAAAATTTAAGGATAACGGTTACAATATATTTCCAATTAATCCTCATGCAGAAATGATTGAAGGAGACAAGTGCTATCCTAATTTAAAATCCGTTCCGCAAAAAGTTGATGCTGTTTTTATTGCAACAAGTCCCGCTGTCTCAACCGAAATTGTAAAACAGAGTATCGAAGCCGGAGTTAAAACAATTTGGTTTCACCGCTCAATGGGTAACGGAAGTTTTTCCGAAGAAGCCGCAAAACTTGGTGAAGAAAACGGAATTACTGTGATAAGAAGCGGATGCCCGATGATGTATATTAGCAAGGTTGATCCGTTTCATAAGATGATGCGATTTTTTATGAAACTATTCGGCAAACTTAAATAAAATTTTAGCTTTGCTTTTATCGGTAGCACAACTATTTTAAGGCGTTCATTTCATAAAGACAAAAAGTAATTGAGAAAACTTACAGAGATAAAATCTATCTGGCTGCCGTATCTGCTTGATTAAAATTTTAGAACGAAATTTCTAATAACTATTTTACTTTTAGCAGTAATACTTTTCTCGCTTGCAGAGTTTCTTGCATACAATGAAGCTCGTCCCGGCTTTTCATTTAATGATCCGCTATTGGCTACGTTTAACCCCGTTGATGTAACCTGGTTAACCTTTGGATTGATTTATGTCGGGTTAATAATTGCTTTAACTTTTCTTATGTTCCATCCCACCAGAATGTTAACTGCACTGCAATCGTATACATTAATTGCAGCATTACGGTTGATCACAATTTATTTTTTACCTTTAAATGCACCGCTTCATATCATACCTCTTAAAGATCCGTTCGTAGAATTTTTTGGCGGAGGATCAACTCTTTTACGCGATCTGTTTTTTTCGGGACATACATCAACAATGTTTCTTTTCTTTTAGACCGCCAAGAGTAAAAAACTTAAAGCTGTTTTTCTAATTTGTACAATTCTAATTGCCGCCTTAGTTTTAATTCAGCATGTTCATTACACAATAGATGTTGTGGCGGCTCCATTCTTTGCTTATACCAGTTATAGAATTTCTCGCCTAATTAACAAGCGCAATAAAAAAACCTCTTAGTTTGGAATTATTTTCCGTCAATTATCGTTTTATTGAGATTGAGGGCAATTAAATGAATAAAATGATTCCGGAAGCGGTTTATCTGCATTATCTAAACTCGCTTCTTGATGGTAATAAAAAACTGTGCACGCAAATTGTGTATAGTCTTATTGAACAGAAAGTCAGCATCAAGGCAATTTACATGGAACTTTTTCAGCGATCCATGTATAGAATCGGTCAAATGTGGGAGCGGGAAAAATGTTCTGTTGCGGGCGAACATATTGCAACAAAAATTACCGAAGCGTTGATCGAATTAGTAAGTACAAGTTCTTTAGGCGATGATGACAACGGCAAACTTGCTCTCATCACCTGTGTTGATAAAGAATATCATGAACTTGGTGCGCGTATGGTTGCAGGATTTTTAGAAGCATACGGCTGGCGAACAATTTTTATCGGCTCCAATACACCGCAATCGGATATTACTGCCATCGTCAGAGAAAAGAAACCGGAGATGGTAGGTATTTCAAACAGCTTTTATATCAACGTTGTAAGATTGATCAAGCTAATTCAAGCAATCAAAGAAGAATTTCCGGATCAAGAAATAATTATTGGCGGACAAGCTCTTGCAGAAGGACGCGCAGAAGAACTATCACAATTTCAAAATGTACATTACATTACATGTCTGAACGGACTTGAAAAATTTTTGACCGAATACCATCCGGCTTAAACCTCTTTTTAATTCTCTTATCATTTTTAGTTTTTTTATTTTACATATGGAATAAATCCTCTTGGAGATCAACATGAAGTTTTTCAAACCCATCGTTTTATTTTCCTTTTTCTTTATTATTTCAAGTTTTGCACAGAATGGAATCCGCGACATTATTAAACCGGTTAATCTTATTGCAGGTAAAACAGATTCACTCTTGATCAGTGATATGTTCTATTCGAATAATTATGATTTGAAGTTTCAAAAAAATGAAGCGGTAAAGATAAATTACAATAAACGAACCCGGAAAGTTTATTTCAAAGCGGATATGAATTTTGCCGGGATGACATTAGTAGATTTCAAACTTGGAGAAGGCACCTATTCGTTTCCGGTACGCTCACGGGTTCAGCAGAAATTTAAATTCTCTTACAAACCGGAAAAAAAATATAATAAACTTACTCTCTTCGGAAGTTTTAACGGATGGGATAGAGGAAATCTTCCGATGAAAGATGAAAACAATGATGGAATTTTCGAAACCGAAGTTCCGCTTGAACCAGGCAGATATGAATATAAGTTTTGGGGAGACGGAGAGGAAATTGTAGATCCTAAAAATCCCGATAAAAAACCAAACGGATTCGGCGACTTTAATTCACTTTTCAACGTTGCTAGTCCAGATGCCGGTAAACTTTTTCTTCACGTTGCGGGAAAAGAAATAAATAAGAATGAATCAAAATTTTTATTTATATATGAAAACGAACCGGCCTCGCCGAGTCTCGGCGGGAAAGACGGAAACAGCGTTGATCCGGAAAATATTATTGCATTGCTTAACAACATCAGGGTAAATAAAAAGTATATTAAAATTGAAAACGGCAAAATTGAATTCTCAATTCCTAAATCTCAGTTAAAAGGGAAAAATCTTTTACGTGTTGCTGTAAATAAAAACGGCAGATCAACAAATATTCAATCAATAACTCTGTTTGATGGTGTTCCTGTCAACAATAATAATTTCACCTGGAATGACGGAATAATTTATTCTTTGATGATAGATAGATTTAATGACGGGGATAAATCGTTAAACAAACCAATCGTTCACGACTCACTTTTTGAAAAAGCAAATTACATGGGCGGTGATTTTCAAGGAATCTTAAATAAACTTAATGAAGGTTATTTTGATTCACTCGGCATCAACACAATTTGGATCTCTCCCGTTTATGATAATCCTGATCAAGCATATAAAGAATCTCCTGCACCGCACAGATGGTTTTCCGGTTATCACGGGTATTGGCCAATTAATTCTTTTGGTGTTGAAGAAAAGTTCGGCACAACAGATAAATTAAAAGAGATTGTTTCAACAGCGCATAAACATAAAATAAAAATCCTGCTGGATTTTGTTGCCAACCATGTCCACGAAAATCATCCGCTGGTTAAACTGCACCCTGAATGGTTCGGTAAACTTAAACTTCCCGACGGAAGATTGAATCTTAGATTATGGGATGAACAAAGATTGACAACTTGGTTTGAGCCGTATTTACCAAAGTTTAATTTTGTGGGATCAAAGGAAGTGGTTGATTTTCAAGCCTCTAATGCGGTTTGGTGGTTGAAAATAACCGGGGCAGACGGATTTAGACAGGATGCAGTTAAACATATGCCAAATGAATTTTGGCGCGCCCTCAATTTAAAAATTAAAAAAGAAATTGAATTACCAAAAAATGTTTCCGTATATCAAATCGGAGAAACTTTCGGCAGCTATGAATTAATCAGCTCATATGTAAATAACGGACAGCTTTCAGCGCAATTTAATTTTAATCTTTATGATATTGCTCTTCCGACTTTTCTCGATAAGAAAAATTCATTTAGCGCTCTCGATGCCGAATTAAAAAAATCATTTTTAGTTTATGGCGAAAATAATATAATGGGAAATATTATGGACAGCCATGATAAGAATCGGTTTATGGCTTTTGCCGATGGAGATTTAGACTTGAGCCAGTGGAGTGCAACTGAAGAAGGATGGAATAATCCGCCAAAGGTTGATAATCCCGCTAACTACGAAAAAGCAAAATTATATTATGCATATATGAACACAATTCCGGGTCTTCCGGTTATTTATTACGGAAGCGAATTCGGAATGACGGGTGCATCCGATCCTGATAACAGAAGAATGATGCGCTTCGGAAATGATTTGAGTAAAGATGAAAGAAAAATGTTGGAAGATGTTAGAAGAATTATAAATGTTAGAAAGGTACATCCGGCACTTCGTTATGGAGATTTTCTAACATTGGAAGCTGACGAAAATATTTTCGCGTATATACGTTCGGATATGAATGAAAGAGTTTTGGTGTTACTTAACAAAAATGAAAACGAACAAAAAGTTGAACTACAGCTGCCGGATTTTTATAAAATTAATTTTGTTTCGGATACTATCAATGGAGAAAAAATAAACGTTAATAACGGGAAGCTTGAGATTACAGTTAAAGGTGTAGGATTTAGATTTTTATTATTGAATTAATATAAAATCCCTCTTCAATTAAAGAAGAGGGATTTTAATGAAACCACAAAACTATTTAACCAGCATTAACTTCTTCGTATTGGAATATTTTGGTGTGATTAGCTGATAGAAATAAATTCCACTTACAAAACTACTTCCATCAAATGTTACCTTATATATTCCCGCACTCTGATTTTCGTTTACAAGAGTCGAAATAACATTCCCGAGCAGGTCGTAAATTTTTAATTGAACAAAACTATTTTCAGGAACAGAGTAACTAATAATTGTAGTCGGATTAAACGGATTTGGGTAATTTTGATCGAGCTTAAATTCAGTCGGAATTTGTTCTTTCTTATCAACAGCAGTAACTGTTAATACAGTTGCAGTATTGCTGTAGTTAGACTCGGAATTTGAATTTACTGCACGAACTCGATAAGTATATGTTGAGCCGGCAGTTACATTTTGATCACTGTAAGTCTTTATATCGGCGGCGGCAGTTGTAATAGCACTGAATGCATTAGTGCTGTTTGCATCACCATTCTTTCTTTCAATTTCGAATCCGGTTTCATTCGTTGAATTATCTATCCATGTTAGATTATTTTTTGAACCGCTTGAAGAAACGGTTAAAGTAGTGGGCGTTTGAAGAATTGTTGAGAAAGAATATTTCGAAGAAAATCCACTACTTCCTGTTGCATTGTTTGCACGCACTCTCCAATAGATTTTTTTACCCGCGCCCAAACCGGTTATATCTTTCGAAGTAGCAGTCAATCCGTTTTGAACACTTAGTGTTGTTATAAAAGTTATATCGTCAGAAACTTGCAGATCATATGAAACAGTATTTGCTACAGTATTCCAAGATAAAGTTGTTGATGTTGGAAGATTTTTTGTTCCATCGGCCGGAGATGTTGATGTAGGAATTGCAGGAACAAGATTCGAATAAACTTCTCCCGGATTTAATCCGCCTTTGGTAAAGGATGGTGTGTATTCCCATGAATAGCCTGCGTAATTTGTTCCGCCACCGGCCAGACTAAGTCCCTGTCCGGCAACAATATCGCCTATATTTGTACTTGTCATTGAAGTTCCATCGCCTTCTGATGGAGTAAATGTTCCGCCGTAACTCCAAAACTGTCCGATGATTGGTGAACCGGAATAACTGATTAAAACACCTGCCGGAGGAGCTAACAATTCTCCATTAGGAAATGAGTAAGAATAAAATTTTAATCCGTTGGATGTACTGCCTGCAGTAAATTGATTTAAAGTGTACGTTGCATATACTGTTCCTGTTGCGCCATTATAAAGAGTCACTTTGTAATTTTGTAAGTCGGTCACACTTTGGTTTAAGGCAACTTCTATAAATTCCGAAACACCTGTTGTTCCATTAACTTTACCAACAACATTATTGTTATTGGTTGGATTAACAACTAATTCATTTAACCAAGCTGCAGCTTCTCTTCCAAACGGAATGATTGGACTTTCAGCGACTACTGTTTTTATAAAATTTTTATTACCGGGGCCAAAACGCATCCAACCCTCGGCATCAACAGTAATTTCCGGACATTCTTCCATAGTTCCACCGGCAGCTTCTTGTGTTCGATCATGTTTATAAGAAATTTCTTTATGACCGTTCTGCCATTCAGTAATTCCAGTAATACAAATGCTGTGACCATACCACTTATTATCGGCAGCATTTTTCCAAGTATAATTTATTTCTACATCTTCGCCGTTCTTCATTTGTTCCATTAAAAAATCCCAAGTAGGTGGTACCTTTTTTCCGGTATTATCTTTTTTGTTGAAACTTCTACCAATAGATTTACCTGAAGTGCTGCCAACTCCAATAGGATTATTAACAAAAAAAGCTTGATACTTAACTTCCATTGGTAAATTATATTTTTCTGCAAAATCCAGTTTACCTTGAATCATATTTTCATCAAATGTTCCTTCTCCATCTTTTCTTTTCATCAAGCCGCTTAACTCTTCCAAAGTTTTTCTATGAGTCATATCTGCCGGAAGCGATATATCGTTGTATTGAGCGTCCATCCATTTCATGCTATTTGATGTAGCCGCCGGAACGCATGCGTTTAGATCACCTGCATAGGTTGCAGATATTCCATTAACACTGCTGTTGAGATCAATATTCGGTATATCTTTTCTATACTCGTATTTAATTTTAGGATCCCCAACGGTCAATCCCTGAGGTGATGCAGTTGTGATTACAATTGGCGGATCAGGTTGTTGTATTAAATTAAAAGCGTCATCTAGAATAGTTGTAAGATTAACAGTTTTAGTATCCACCCAAGTAGACTGCGGAAAAGGATAAAAACCCGGAGAGCTTAAAATATGAACATAACAAGTAAATTGACTTGGGAACATTCCCTGTGATATTGCCAAATCATCAAGATTGAATTCTCTGGATAATGTTGCTGGTGAATTCGTTTCGGCAGTACTTGGCAAGTAAAGATTTGATATAATAATTGCAAATGGTCCGGCTGAAACTCCTTGCGCACCAATGCTTAAATACATTCCTTGCGCACCCGGCGTATATGTTACAGTAAATAATCCTAACGTATATGGCGGTTGATAATACATAGGATTTACTTTTGCAATCTCAATCGAAAAATTTGATTGGGAGAAAATACTTGTTGAGAAAAACAACAGAACAAAAATGATCTTTACAGATCTTAAAAAATGTATATATATACTTTTCATTTGTTTCCCCATAATAAATTTGAGATTCAGAACAGGAAAATTTTTCTGTAATCGGGAAAGAAAGACGCCGTATCTGTTATCAAAGTAATTTATTTTTTTTTAGAGTGCAACAGAATTCTTGTAGATGTGATACAGAATAGGATAATAAAATCCTCCACTCGGATTGAGAGGAGGATAAAAAACGGTTGTGTTTATTTTATCAGAAAAATTTCATTTTGTCTTTCGGACAAAAATTCGCAGCCATCCTTAGTTATCAAAACCTCTTCTTCAATAGTAGCTATACCGTAATTTGGAATTGTTAATCTTGGCTCGATTGTAAAAATATTTCCTTCTTCAACTTCGAGCAATGGAAGATTTCCGTATCGCTCCCATTTAGGTCCCAGCAATGCGCCGCCATCGTGCGCAAATCTACCAACTTGATGACCGAGACCGTGGGGGAATTCATCGTAACCTTTTATTTGAATAAAATTGCGAGCGACTTCATCAATCTCCCAACCTTTTTTCCCGGGTTTTAATTCATTCGCAGCCCTAGTAATTGATTCTTTGATAACGTCAAATCCACGTTGAACATCTGCAGGAGCTTTATCTTCATGCGGGAAGCAAACGTACCATGTTCTCTGAAGATCGGAACAAAAACTATTATACTTAACTCCAAAATCCATATTTACAACATGTCCGGGTTCAATTACACGGTCAGTTGGTCCGGAGTGTGCACCCGCGGTATTTGGTCCTGAAAAAACAGCGGGGCAATGTTCGGCGTCCCAGGAAAGTTCTAATCCTTTTTTATTGCAGAGATCAAGAACAAATTGTGCGACTTGTTTTTCAGTTACTCCGGGTTTTAAAAACCTTGTTACTTCATCAAAAATCTTCAAAGTTTCTTTAATTGCTTCTTTCATGTTTGCAAGTTCGCCTGCTGACTTTCTTCCTTTTAATGAAGCAATAATTTCTTCCGATGAAATAAACATGTTAACATATTTTGTGTCTTTTAAGTGATCCATCAGCTCAAGATATAATCCGTGCGTTAATCCATCAGCAAGTGCTGAGTTGTGTGAATAATTGACGGCAATTTTTCCCGGTTTAATGGAATCCAGCACTTCAATAAGTTTTTCTTTTACAGATTTTAAATAACTGTGAATGTGTTTATAAGTTCCGATTGTTTTCATGTTTTCCAATTCGAGTGATCCGATTATAGCGTGTGTGTCACCGCTTTTTGTTATAATAAAAGCCGATTGCCACGTCGCCCCTGTTCCAACCATCATATCCATCATAGGATCTTTCATGTTTCCGGTTTCACGAACGTATGTCATCCACATATCAATATTTTTTTCGTTTAAAATTTTTGCCGCTTGATCAATCTTTTCGAGAATCATTTCTTTTGACATAAATTATTTCTCCGATAAAAACTATTTGTGTTACTTTATGGAAATATTCCTAATGCTAAATAACTATCTTCTAATTAAGCCTTTGGAAGTGTAAATGTAAATGTTGTTCCAACTCCGACCTTGCTTTCGATGTGTATCTTACCTCGGTTTCGCTCTATCATTTCTTTACAGATAATTAATCCAAGTCCGCTTCCTTTCTCATCCTTTGTTCCGTAAGTGGAATGATGAACATCTATTCGAAGGAGTTTTGGCAAATCTTCTTCTTTGATTCCAACACCTGTATCTGTAATGGAAATATCTACAGAGCTAGCTTTAATAAACGACCGGAAAACAACGGAGCCTGTTTCATTTGTAAACTTTATGGCATTTGAAAGCAGATTTTGAATAACTGAAAATATCATGTCTTCATCAGCAAATACCACTGCGTTTGGAGAAGTCTCATTAACAAGACGAATTTTTTTGTTTGTTGCATTATCTGTTAGAAGAGAGATAACCTGATTTATCTTAAAAGAGATATTAAAATTTGATGGCTGATATGGAATTTTACCGGATTGAATTTTTGACCACTGAAGAAGATTTTCAAGAAGAGTAAAAACATTTTTTGCTGATTCATGAATTTTTTCTGCAAACGATTTTATCTCTTCTTTTGAAAGTTCATTAATATCCTCAATAAGAAATTCCGAGAAACTTAATAAAGAACTAAACGGACTTCTAAGATCATGGGCGATAATGGAAAAGAATTTATCTTTAGAAGCGTTGGTATTCTTTAATTCTTCTTCGGAAATTTTTAGTTGATTATTTACATATTCCAAGCGTTCAATTAACTGTTTGAGCTTTCCTTCATTCTTTTTTTGTTCGGTTATGTCCCGAAGAAGTCCTCTATATGCTATTATTTTACCGTTACTATCTTTTATTGCAAGTGAAGTTTCAAGAACTGTTGCAACCGCTCCATCCAACTTTCGAATATTTATTTCATAATCTTTTACAAACCCGTTTTTCTCTAATTCTTGTTTGAATTTATTTCTTTCATTTTCTTCAAGATAAAATGCTTTGCCTATGTCGAGCTTGCTTAGTTCACTCTTTTCAACTTTTGAAAGTCCAAATAACTCAATACCGGCAGGATTTAATAAAATAAATTTCCCATCTGGGGTGCTTTCATAAGCAGCATCTTTCAATTCGGTAAAAAGCTCCTTAAATCTAAGCTGTGTATCCTTAAGAATATTTTCCGATTTTATTTCTTCGGTTAAATCCCGTGCAACGCCAACATGTGCAACCGGATTTCCGTTTTCATCGTAGGCGGGAGTTGTATATAGTTCAATAAGAAATTCTGAATTATCTTTTCGTTTATTCCACAATTTACCACGCCAGCCTTCTTTAATGGTTGACGGATGAATACTGTTGATAATTTGGGGATCATTTTTATCTGAACGTATAATTGTAATTGATTGTCCAACCAGTTCCGAAAGACAATATCCGTAAGTTCTCAAAAATGCATCGTTAACGTAAAGTATTTTTTCATTCAAATCTGTGATTGTGATACATTCGCTAATAGAGTTTAAAGCATAGAGAGCTAATTTTAATTCTTCAATTGACCCGGCTTTTTCATTCAGCCTGTCAAATGTTTTATGCAGGTCGGCTTTGATGTTGTCGTTCATCTAAAAAATAATTTATAATGCTAACGGAAATATAAAAATCGTTTCAGACAGAATGTAAATAAAATCAACTAATCTTGAATATTCTATTTCAGGGAAGCATTTTCTTTATTAACTATTTCTATCATATTGTTAATATTTTAACTATCCTAGAGAAGAAGACTATCCATCCCAAAATTATTCTATCACTATTTCGTTATAATAAACAAGCTTTGGCAGAGCGTAGATTAACGTTGCTTCAATTCCTCTAGTTTATTTGACGCTTTTTTTAACCGGTCCATTATTGCTCTGCCTAAACCTTTTTCCTCAACAGGTTCAACTAAGATCAAATCAAGATTACTTTTTTCGAGTTCATGAAGATGAGAAAAAAGATTTGCTGCAGCCTCTCTTAAATTCCCGGTTGCAGAAAGCAGTTTTACCTCGGCAAATGTGAAATCAATTTTATTCTCTTTGAAAAAAAGCGCACCGATTTTTTTCTTTTTATCAAGAAATCTCTTGTTAAAAAACTTAAGCGGTGTGTTGGGCGAATAATGAAATGATAGCTGTCCCGGTGCGCTTGGCCTGTATGGATCAATTTTGCCGATTTTTATTTTTCCAATTTCATTTTCAATTTCTTCTTTAGATAAACCGCCTGGTCTTAAAAGATAAAATTCATTTTCATAAAATTGAATTATAGTTGATTCAACGCCGACAGAACTTTTTCCGCCGTCTAGAATTATATCAACTTTATCTCCCAGATATTTTTCAACATGTTTTGCTTCGGTTGGACTAAGATGCCCGAATCGGTTTGCACTTGGTGCGGCAATTGGTGTTCCGCATGCTTTAATTAATTGCAATGCAACTGTGTGATCCGGCATTCTTACTGCGACTGTCGGATTACCTGATGTAACAATATCCGGAACAATTTCTGTTTTAGGTAAAACTAAAGTTAGAGGACCTGGCCAGAATTTTTCAATCAACAGATCAATTTTTTTGCTTTTTGTCGGAGAGAATTTTTCAAGTGAATCTTTATCGGAAATATGAAGTATCAATGGATTAAACGATGGACGTCTCTTCACCTCGAAGATTTTTGCTACGGCAATCGGATTTAATCCGTCAGCACCTAATCCGTAAACAGTTTCAGTCGGGAATGCAACAAGTCCGCCGCGCTTGATAATTTCTGCAGCTTTGTGAATACTTTCGCTATTTGCTTTAACTAAGCTCATTGACAATACGAAAATATAACTTTTGTGAACGAATTGTTAAACGAATATATTTGAATTATCTGCTCAATTAAATTATGGTATTGCTATGCAAGAGTTAAATGAACTACGGCATTTCTGTAAATGGCTTGCTGATGAAAGCGGGAAGATCATTAAATCTTACTGGCGAACCAGTATTAATGTTGAAAACAAATCCGATCTATCACCCGTAACAATTGCTGATAAAAAAACAGAAGAGTTAATGCGCGAAGCCATTATGAAAAAATTTTCTAATCACGGAATACTAGGCGAGGAATTTGGCGAGTATAATCCTAATGCAGAATATAAATGGGTTCTTGACCCGATTGACGGAACGAAAAGTTTCATATGCGGAACTGTTATGTTTGGAACTCTGATAGCGCTACTTAAAAACGGTGAACCGATTCTTGGGGTAATAAATCAACCGATACTTAATGAATTTTTGATAGGAGACAATTATGTAACAGAGTTAAACGGGAAGCAAGTTCATGTAAGGAACTGCGAAAATATTTCTGATGCTGTTTTACTTACAACAGATCAAATTAACGTAGAAAAGTTCTGTAACATAAAAAATTTTGATGATCTTGTTCACAAGGTAAAACTTTACCGCCAATGGGGTGATTGTTACGGTTACTATCTTGTTGCAACCGGCTATGCAGATATTATGATTGACCCGATTATGAATCCCTGGGATTTGATGGCGCTCATTCCAATAATCAAAGGTGCGGGCGGAACAATAACAGATTATTATAACGGCAATCCGGCGAAAGGAAACAGCATTGTTGCAACGGGGGGTAAGATTCATAACGAAGTGATTGAAACACTAAACGGCAAGTAAAATAAAGAGTAAGAACAATATGAAACAAAATTTTCTTACTCTATCTCTTAATCGTACTCTTGCTGCACTCATCGAAAAATTATTTTACAACCAGAGTTCCCCGCACAGTATTATTCTCACGGTTTGAATCATTAAGCCTATTTTCCGGATCAATATAGATTGTGTAATTATAGCTCCCGGGTTTATCCGTATGCCATCGGAACCAGAAAAATTGTTGCGTCTCTGCTTTTGATATTCCGGCGCAATAATTTTGGAATATTAAGTAACCATTCATATAAACATAAATGAAATAATTCCGTTCTAAATTTTTATCTAATTTATTTTTATTTACGATCCCCAGCTTAATATTATTGTAAACGTTCGGGTCTCCATCATAATCAAATACTTGTACGGCTAAATCAATTGGAGATGTTTTAGCTGGACCAAATTCAAATGGAACGATGATAGAACTTCTTTGTCCGGTTGGATATCCACGGAATTTTGCATTTTTTATTGCTTCAATAACAGCCTCATCACATTCATAGCCAAGACCTTTTATTAATTGGTAACCCGCATATTTTCCCTCTTCATCGGCAAAAATTTCTACAATAACTCTTCCGGTTACACCATTCTTTAAGGCAGCCTTGGGGTAAACAATTGCTTTGCGGATTGATTCGAAGCCATCAATACTAACTGCAGGTAACCCGGTTGAAAAATAATATCTGTTCAACTTGGGATTAAGAAAATGTTCGCGATATTTTGATATGTCAATTTCTTTTATCGCCCAAGGGTTGATGATTTTTTTATTTTTGTCAATAGTGATATTCATGGCGAATAATTTAATACTTCGTACAGATTTTTTGTTTAGAATGCCCGGCTTTGACTTAAAAATATTTTTTGTATCTAAAAACGGTGTATTAAAAATTGCGTGGCTGTGGATTTCTTCTTCGTTAGTATGATTGGTTGACAGAAATTTATTTTTCTCTACGGATAATTCAGTTCCTTCACTAAAAATCATGTTTTCTGTTTGTAAGCCCGGGGATAACCAAAGAGAAACGTCGGTAGCTATGGTGAAATTATTCCGACCATCAGTGGAAATTGTTAGTGCGAGATAGAAGTTATGATAACCGGATCCGAACAATTCATAAATTTTCTCGGGTGTTAAAATTTGATTGATCTCTTGCCGAAATAAAACTGTATCAATTGCAGCTTCTGATTTTATATCAAGCAGATCATCATAATTAGCCCAGCTCTCCATTTTTTGCCATTTAACAATGGCTTTATCATCAACATTGTTTTTACAACCCCCGTTAAAAATTATTGTAAGACTAACGAGCAATAATAACCTATTCATTGATTCCTCCATTGAGTTACATCTTTACGGGATTTCCAATTATTTGAACCGCGGGCATGCTGTTCATCATTAAATTTATTTGTTGAGTTTGGAATTGAATTTTCTCGAACGCAGCCTCATACTTTTCTTGAAAACCTTTTAAGTCGTCTTTCAAAGAACCGAGTTGTAGAAATGAAAAGAGAGATATTATAATTATTACAAATCCTAATGCATAATTGATATATGCCGGTGTTGATTTAGTAATCCAACTTTTTATCAAAGGTTGCTCTTGTTTCTGTATGGATTCAAATACTCTCCGCTCAAATTGCTCACTCACTTCTTTTTGATTTATCTCCATCTCATACCGGATAGAATTTTGCATTTTAAATTCTTCGCGGCAATCCGTGCAAGAGGAAAGATGAGTAAACAAAAATGCTTCTTTCTCCTTGGTTAATTCATTATCAATATATTCGCTGATTATAAGTTTTATGTCGTCGCAGTTCATATTAACCTCTTTCAAGTTTTGTTATTGCTGTTCTAAGTTTTTGCCGTACTTTAAAAATTCTGCTTCTTACAAGATCCTCTGTTATCTTCATCATTTGTGCTATTTCTTTGTAGCTTAATCCGGAATATTCTTTTAAATAGTAAACCTCGCTTTGAGATTCGTCCATGGTCTTTAGTTCGTCTTCAATAAAATCAATTAATTCTTTCCGTTCAAAATCAGAATACAGATTGTTTGTAGAAAATTTTTCTTCATGGGATTCTATAGGCTCATTAATTTTATTTTTGTTCTTTCTGAAGTGACTAAATATTTCATTACGTGCAGTTGTAAATATCCACATCTCAACAAGTTCGGTATGACGAATACGGTCAAGATTACTATATAGTTTCAAAAAAACATTGTGTGCTATATCTTCAGCAAGTATATCCGACTTCATGACCTTACATACATAATTGAATAACGGTTTCTTAAACTTGTTGTAAGTCAAAGTAAAATCAATAATCGAGTCTTTCTGCATTTTCTCTCAATCGTTCCTACTAAACAGATGCTAATTATTCTTTTAAGTTGCCTAAAAGTTAGTTGAAATTGTTAAAAAATGTTAACAGCATAAATCTCTAGCTTTTCGATTGTTAAAAAAGCTAAATTGTTAAACAGAAAATAAACAACGCTCTCTTTATAACGGCAACAATATTTTTCCATATAAAACATTGATAACAAATAATTCCATGGAGGAATAATGAAACACAAACGAACATTTATTTTTATTGCTCTTCTGCTCTGCTTTAGCATAACAATATTCGGCGGGGTAAAGAAGAAAGAATTCAAAATCCCATATGAAAAATACAAACTTTCTAACGGGATGAATGTAATTCTTCATGTTGACAAATCTGACCCGATAGCAGCTGTCTATGTAGTTTACCATGTCGGTTCGGCAAGAGAAGTTCAAGGCAAAACAGGATTTGCACATTTGTTCGAACATCTTAGATTCAATGAATCCCAAGATATCCCGCAAGGACAATGGTTCAAAAAACTTCAGACTGCCGGTGCGTCGAACGTTAATGGTTCAACAAATGAAGATAGAACAAATTATTTTGAAGTAATTCCAAAGAATGCAGTTGAAATGGCTTTGTGGATGGAATCGGATAGAATGGGTTTCCTGTTGAGCAAAGTTAATCAAGAAACGTTTGTAACACAGCAGAATGTTGTTCAAAATGAAAAACGACAGGGTGATAATAGAGCTTACTCGCAAACTCAATATATGTCCACAAAGTTAATGTATCCTGCAACTCATCCTTACGGTCATACTGTTATTGGCGAGTTGGAAGATCTTGCAGCGGCTTCACTTCAAGATGCGATTGATTTTCACGCAAAATATTATTCACCCAGCAATGCAACTTTAATTGTTGCCGGCGATATTAACGTTGCCCAGACAAAAAAATGGATTGATAAATATTTTGCAGAAATAAAATCCGGACCGGCACCTGAATCGTTACCGAAAATGCCGGTTACTCTGAAAGAAACTATTAGATCATATTGTGAAGATAATCTCGCAAACGCACCAAGATTAGGAATGGAATATCCTACTGTAGAAGAATTTAATAAAGATGCTTATGCACTGGAATTCTTCGGACGCATATTTGCCGGAAGTAAAAAATCACCACTATACAAAGTGATTGTAGAAGAGAAAAAACTTGCACCATCTGTAACGGCGCGTCAAGGCAGCAGCGAAATTGCAGGATCGTTTGATATTGCTGTTACTGCTTTTCCAACTGTAAAATTGGGTGATGTTGAAGCTGCAGTTAAAGAAGCTTTCCAAAGATTTGAGAAAGATGGTTTTACAGATAAAGATGTTGAAAGACAAAAAGCGGGAATCGAATATAGTTTTTACAGCCAGAGCGCAAGTGTTTTAGGTAAAGCAATGCGTCTTGGTGATTATAATATTTTTTGCGGTTCACCTGATTACATTGCAACCGATCTTAAAGATAGAATGAGCGTTACTAAGGAAGATGTATGGAGAGTATATAACAAATATATCAAAGGTCAGAATTATCTCCTCACCAGCATTGTTCCAAAAGGCAAAGTTGATTTAGCAGCACCTGATTCAAAATTATGGGTAGTTCAGGAAGAATCAATAGAAAAACAAGGAACAAAGAAGAAAGAAGTTGTAAACGCTCCTTATGTACCGATTCCATCCAAGATTGATAGAACAAAGGAACCGGTTAAAGGTCCTGATCCGGTCGTAAATATTCCTAAAATTTGGAAAGACAAAACCGTTAACGGAATTTCAGTTTACGGAATTAAACAAAGTGAATTACCGCTTGTTCAATTCGCAATTATTCTAAAAGGCGGAATGCTTCTCGATAATCCCGATATGATAGGAGTTGGTTCATTAACAGCACGATTAATGAACGAAGGAACTAAAACAAAAACACCTGTTGAATTACGTGAAGCAATACAAGATTTAGGTGCAAATATAAATGTTAATGGCGGTAACGAATCAATTACAATTTCGGGAGGTTGTCTTGCCAGCAAACTGAATGAAACATTTGCACTTGCTAAAGAAATGTTGTTTGAACCGCGCTGGGATGAAAAAGAATTTGAACTTGCTAAAAGCCAAACTATTGAAGGATTGAAAAGAACTGAAACATCACCTGCATCAATTGCACAAAGTGTGTTCAGTAAATTAGTTTATGGTCAGGATAATATCTTGGCAAATGAATCCGCCGGAACAATAAAATCGGTCGGTAAAATTACTACAGATGATTTGAAGAAATACTATGAACAATATTTTTCACCTTCAGTTTGTAAAATCAGTATAGTGGGAGATATTACACAAGAAAAAGCAGTTGCATTGTTTAACGGTCTGAAAGATTGGAAAGCTAAAGAAGTAAAAATTCCTAATGTCACAAGCCTTACTCCAGCTAAACCGGGTATTTATTTTGTGGATATTCCCGGGGCGAAACAATCACAAGTTTTTGCCGGACATTTAGGGCCAAGTTACACCAACCCAAATTTTTACAAGGCGGTTGTAATTAATCATAGACTCGGCGGTGATTTCAACGGAATACTAAATATGATACTCCGCGAGAAAAAATCTTTTACCTACGGAGCCCGTTCCGGATTTAGCGGCGCAACTTATGCCGGAATATTTCTTGCATCTTCAGCAGTTCAGTCTAATTCAACATACGAGTCTACACAAATAGTTCGAGACGAAATCAAAAAATACACTGAAGGAATTTTGAAAGAGGATCTGGATCAAGTAAAGAGTACTCTATTAAAGAGTAATTCAGGAAGATTTGAAACATTGATGCAGCTTTCGGGTATGCTTGCACCTGTTGTTATGTACAATCTGCCATTCGATTATATAAAACAGCGCGAAGCAATTGTACAGCAAATGACACCTGAAGAACACACAAAACTTTCACAGAATTTTATTCATCCCGATAAACTGATTTATTTAATTGTTGGTGATAAAGCCACTCAATTTGATAAACTAAAAGAACTTGGTCTAGGTGA
>VEPI01000133.1 GCA_012026935.1 Melioribacter sp.
AAATATTTTCATACAATACCTATTGTTTGGAATATTTGTGTCAATCAGATATTAATAAACAAAGCGGGGAATCATTTTTACATAAACATTAATAATTTCCCGCTCGTTTTAGAAAAATAATTTTTTGATAAAGCTACTCTTTTTTCTCTAACAACTTACTTTCTAAATCAGATCGGATCTTCTTAACATTTGTAGCCAAATCTACCATCAAGAAAATCATTTCCAATAATAAACCTAAAAGCCACATGTATAAAACAAAAGAAAGAAATGTAATCAGAAGACCTAAAAGCAAGGACTTTAAGCTGTATTTTGCTTCTGCTTTCATATTCTCAAGATTTGTCTTATTGCCGCCCGCTTCACTATTGTAATTGCTCTCTTGATACTTCAGATTAGTGTATTCAGGCTGGATTACGTTCCGAAGATCAACTTCAGAAAAATTAGAATAATCTATATCAGCGAGTTTAATTGTAATCCAATTATCCCCGTATTTCTTAAATGTGTTTTTAAGGTTTTCGTCCGGTATGTTGTATAAGAAATAATTTTCCAGATCAGTCCGTGTATATTCAATGGAACTTTTATCCGTAAGATAGCTTTTTGCGTCAAGGTAATTTTTCAAATCCTGAAATGAAACATTACTAGATAATTGTGCTGCGATAGTATTGTTCTCTTTTTCTGCTGTTAATTTGTTCTTTCCTCTTTCATCATTAAAGTTTTTTATCAATTGGTCTTTTTTGGCGTTCCAATCATTGTCCAGTCTCTCTAAATTTGTTTTAGCGAATTGAAAAGTGCTATCCAATGAATGGATATACTTTTCCGCACTCTCAATTTGGTCTCGTAAATATTTCGGAGGTAAAAAAGAATTCCATGATGTAATTATGCCGGAACTGAGTATAAAAACCCCGATTAAGACCACAAAGAATTCCGTGATTATTAAAATCTTGCTGAGCAAATATTGTTTTGACTCGGTTAATTCAGAATCGCCTTTTTCTCCAAAGTGTGTAAGACTTATCAAACAATTTTTGAAATAGAGAAGCGGACTATAAATAATTGATGCTATAATTCTGAGAACACCAAGAAAAGTATAGCCGAACTTATCTTTTGTAAACCAATATGAAAAGCCTGCTAAGATTAAAACGGCGATAATTAAAATCCAAACGATACTGATTTCGTATTGGTCAATTAGATCGAACATACAATACCTCTGTTTTTATTTTATAATTTATTTATTATCACTAAAGGAATTCGTTTTCTGTTCGATCTTACTAAAAAAACCAACTATTTCAGTCTATCTTTCTTGAATCAAAATAATGAAATAAAAAAGAAATAACTACCAATTGATATACTTGATATAAAGATTTTAATATTTTCTAGTAGAAAATTAAGTGAACATTATCCTGCTATTTATTAAATCTCTTGGGACTATATTTCATTAATAGTTATATTCTATATAAGTGTTAAGGTCATAAGAAAAGTTGAGATTAAAAATTTACTACTGATAAGTTCGATAATATTTCAAGAAAATTTCAATATTTATGGAGCGAGATGTTATGAGAGAAATAATTAACTACCATTACAAGTTGGAGTTTTCCCGTGGGAATGAGATGGTTTTTGATATCCAACTTGATAAAGAAACTCTTGATCTTGTCGAAGTACAATCCGATTATCCTTCATGGACTAAAAGAGGTGAGTTCGGATGTAAAAATTTAACGTGCCCTCTCATTGATAGCGATGCATGCCCGATTGCAAAAGTTGTGTACAAACAGATTAATTCTTTTAAGAATATCGTTTCTACAGAACCCGTTAATGCAACTTTAACAACTGACGAGCGATCGTTCAATAAGAAATGTTCAATTCAAACAGCAGTTGCAAGTATAACAGGAATTCTAATGGCTACATGCGGCTGTCCTGTGTTCAGCAAATTGAAACCAATGGTAAGATTTCATTTGCCTTTTGCTTCTCTGGAAGAAACGGAGTACCGAGTATTTTCCATGTACTTATTAGCGCAATATCTCCGGGGCAGAAAAAAACTTAGTCAAGACCACAGCTTGCAAACCCTGAAAAAACTATATGATGAAATACAGGATATTAATCTGCTTGCTGCACATAAGATTCAAGAACTTGAAAGAAGTGATGCAACTATTAATGGATTGGTAATTCTCCATTCATTCGGTCAATTGGTATCGTTCGAGTTGGAAGATAATGATTTGACGTCTCTGGAAAATTTATTTAAGGATTGGCTTCTTTAATTTTTTCGTCCAAATACAACAAACCCTCAAAGGTAATATACTTGAGGGTTTATTAGAGCTGGCTATGGGACTCGAACCCGCGACCTGCTGATTACAAATCAGCTGCTCTACCAACTGAGCTAAGCCAGCAAAAAAACAACTATTTTGAGAACTACCGACGTTCCCTATAAAGTCGGGATGCTCTACCAATCCACTATGCGGGACAGGCTGAGCTAGTCATCATTTTTTTCGTGGGGCAAATCTAATATAAAATTCACATTCAGCGCAATAATTCATAGTATTTATTATCACTTTATAATCGGCATATTCTAAAAAACTCTATATTTGAAAAGGAAATAAAAGAAATTCATGCTAACTAAAAATCAAATTAAATATTATTCTACTCTTCTCAACAAGAAATTTAGACAACAAGAGAAGAAATTTATTGTTGAAGGAATTAAACTGATCGCTGAAGCATTAGACTCAAATTATTCTTGTGAGATTATTATTGCTCTCAAAGAATCCGTAACAGAAAATCTTATAAAACAATTAAACAGAAAAAAAATCAATACGGAAATTGTAAAATCTGCCGACTTTGAAAAACTATGCGACACAAAAAATCCTCAAGGAATTATAGGAGTATTCAATTTTAAGCAGCAATCAACCGTAGATTTCGAACATGAGAAATTAATTGTCTCTCTGGAAAACATTTCCGATCCGGGTAATGTTGGTACTATTATCCGCAATTGTGATTGGTTCGGTGTAGAAAATATTTTGCTGAGTTCCGATTGCGCCGAAGTATACAATCCAAAAGTAATTCGCGCATCGGCGGGATCAGTTTTTCATTTGAATATTTTTGAAGAAAAGGATTTTTATAATGTGTTAAACGGAAAAAAGAAAAATGGATTTACAATTCTGTGTGCTGATTTGAACGGAGAAAATCTTTATACGTTCACAAGTAAACAAAAGATAATTCTTGTGCTTGCTAATGAAGCCAACGGACCCACAAAAAATCTTCTGGATATTTGCGACTCCAGAATTACAATTCCCCAAAAAGGAAAAGCAGAATCGCTTAATGTTGCCAGCGCTTCTGCTGTGCTGCTTTCCGAATTGACCAGGTAATAATTTTTATCTTCGCGTGTAATAAATGTAATCGGTTATCGCCGGTTCTACATTATTCTGTCTAAGCAGTAAATTGATTTGTGCGCGGTGGTAAGAGGAATGATTGATTAAATGAGTAATTATATCTTTAAGAGAAGTTTCAAATCTTGCGCCTTTTGTGTTGTGATAAGTATATTTTTTATCCAAATCCTTTTCTTCTAAATCACTTAGAATCAGTAACCAATCTTTTGAATTTATTTCCGAGCGTTTTTCCAAATCGGATAATTCAACATTCTCCCAAAAGGAATTTGTGTAGTCGCCTTTAACTCTTCCAAGCCATGTTTCTTGTGAAAGAATTATATGGCTTAAAATATCTAGTATTTTCTTCGGAGATTGGGCGGCATCTCTTAATACATAGAAAATCTTACGGTTAGCCCAATCGTTATATTCAAAAAGATTTATAAAATGTTCTTTCATGGAATTACTTAATTAATAACATTTTTTTTGTTTGAACAAAGTCTCCGGCTTGTAAACGGTAAAAATAAACACCTGAAGACAATTGAGAATTGTGAATTGAGAATTGCGAATTATAAATACCGGCTTGCTGAAACTCGTTTACAAGTGTGGCAACTTCTCTTCCAAGCAGATCGTAAACTTTTAACGTAACTAAACTGCCCGTAGTTAATTGATAACTGATAACGGTGCTCGGATTAAACGGATTAGGATAATTCTGTTCCAGCTTAAACTGGGTTGGTATAGTATTTTGATCCGTAACATTTGTGATAATATCTGAAGCTTTGGGAATTTTTTTAGAAGTATAAAGACGATATTCTCCGGGCTGTAAAGTGATCTGCATACCAACATCAGTAACATCCAAGCTGTCGCCTGAAAAGAATTCATACCACTTACCGGTGCTTTGAAAATCCGTTACCAACGAACCGGTGCTGACGTCAAAATTTCCTACGATAACAACATTCATACTTGAATGATTAATCTTGATTCGTTTCAATCCTACACTTGTAGCAAGTGAAAAATCAGTGCTGGAAAATGCCGGATAATTTTTCTTTAATCTTATCAAGGCAGCAAACACATTAAATAAACTTTTCCTATCAGTATCAGAATAGTAATTCAAACCATCACTCCAGGGGATCGGTTTTTTCCCTAATCTTCCGTTGTAATCAATGGAAATATCATAACCGAGTTCACCAAACTGCCAGATCATTTTTGGACCGGGAACCGTAATGAAAAATGTAGCGGCAAGTTTTATTCTATTTAATGCTGTGCTTAAATTCTTGATATCATAGGCAGGTGCTTGAGAACTGTTTCCATAAGTTTTGTTCTTATACATCAATCTTTCTTCATCATGACTCTCCATATATCCGACAAGATTTGGAACGCTCCAACCTCTTTGCTGGTAGGAAATTCCATTAAAATTTGATGTATTTACATAACCCATTGTAGCTTCATTATAACTGTAATTCATATTTCCCCACATTAATATTCCGTATTGTGCAAGTTCCTGGTCTTCTCTATTCTCCGCAAGATGCTCGAATATCATTATTGCCGTCGGATCATATGACCAAATTTTATCAACCATTCTTTTTAAAAGACTAATTCTAACCGGATCATAAATACTTCCCCAAATATCCGAAAGAGGTTTATAGGTGTTGCCGAAACCTTTTGTAAAATCAAATCTAAATCCATCTATTTTAAATTCCGTTAGCCAATACTGAAGAACGCGGTCAACAAAATATTGTGTTGCTTTACTTTCATGATTGAAATCATTTCCCCAATGTGCATCAGGATTTGCAAAATTAGATTGAACATTAAACCAAGGATTATTTGCTGCCGGGTGGCCGTTATCCCAATACATACGCGCCATTGAATTATTGTTATATGCATGATTAAGAACTATATCTTGTATTACTGCAATTCCGTTTTGATGACAGGCATCAATAAATGCTTTAAGATCGGTTTTCGTTCCGTAATATTTATCCGGTGCAAAGTATGTCATCGGATTATAACCCCAGCTATCGTTACCGTCGAATTCAGAAATGGGCATCAGTTCAATTGCGTTCACTCCGAGTTTTTTGAAATAGCTAAGTGTATCAATTAATGTTTTGTAAGAATGTGTACTTACAAAATCCCTTACAAGCATTTCATAAATAACCAATTTTTCTTTTGAGGGACGATTAAATGCTGCAACTTTCCAGTTGTAACTTGACTGCCCTGTTTGGAGTACACCTACAATATTATCAGTTTTATTTGCGGGATATGATTTTAGATTCGGATAAACAGAGGAAGGAATTCCGGAATCGTTAGAAGGATCAAGAATTTTATCTATGTAAGGATCAAATACACGCAAGTTGCCGTCAATCAAATATTGGTAAGCATATTCCTGCCCTGCAGTTAAATTCGAAATTGTAGTCCACCAAATTATACTATCAGGTTTTGCGGAATTGGGTATATATTTGTTCAAGAGATAAGTAGTGTCAACTTTCCAATCGCTGTTTCCGAATTCGCCAATCACATAAATAAAACTTTTTTGAGGCGCATAAAGTGCAAGTGTAACTTTAGTTGGATCACTTCCGTAATTTATTCCCTGTATTGTTCCTTGAGGCGGTGCAAGATTTTTAATTGTCGGATTTCTCATTATTACAAACGTAGATGAATCTTTTACATTGGCCGTATCAGTCGCAACAACTTTAACTTCATTTTTTCCGCCGGAATATTCACTCGCATTAAAAGTGTAGTTAAGACTGTTTGTTATGCTTTGTGCTTTTGGGTTTGGATCTGCATTCACAAAAAGTTTAACCGATTTTATTTTTGTCCCGACTTCTGCAATTGAAATAGAAATTGGAACATTCCCGCCTTCAGAAACAAAAACCGGTGAGCGTAAAGGATCGCCAAAGGAAACATTTACAGTCGGTGTATTAAATATTATTGAAATTCCCGAAGAATAAAGTGGAACGAATATATCTTCAGTTTGTTTCGAACCGTCTGAACTTCTTAGTACGAAGCAAAGCTCTGTAATTTTTTGTGAAGCATCGGTAACTTGAAAGAACGTTCGCGGATTATTAATTACAA
The DNA here is from genome assembly GCA_012026935.1 of Melioribacter sp. Taxonomy (GTDB): domain Bacteria; phylum Bacteroidota; class Ignavibacteria; order Ignavibacteriales; family Melioribacteraceae; genus Fen-1258. The sequence goes on from VEPI01000133.1 coordinate 6,414, forward strand.
TTTGATATTTGTTCGAACCTGTATTTGTTAATTGAGGTTGAACTGTATTATCTCCCCAATTACCTTTTACTTTCTGCCAACGTTGTGGTGTACCATTATTTGTAACTAAAGTTACTCCGGTATGTGCATAGACACTCCCGAAGTATCCTCCTAAAGGAGTTTTACCTGATGGGTTAGCATATGTAACGTCAAACGTAATTGTAATCTGATCTGTTTGAGTGGGAAAAGTTGGTATTGTAGTAACAACGGTTTGAGCAGCTAAACTAATGGTTAAAAGGAAAAGAAAAATTAGCGTATGAAGTTTCATAATTGAACTCTATAAACTTAAAGTGATAAAAAGTTAGTAAAATATTTTGGGCGTAAAGTTAGGTATGGATAAACTGCTAATCAAGGAAGTTCCACGCCACACCGAAACGAATACCGCGTGCTTGCTTGGGATAATAAGGAACTATAAAATATTTAGCATTAAAAAGATTTTCGAAAATGAAATAAATCGTTGCCGAATTCTGAATTTTTCCGGCAAGGAAGAAATCTATTTGGAACGAAGTGGGTATTGGCAAAGGTGAAATTAATGAAATGTTTTGTGAATTAGGGTCATACAAAAAATTAGTAGAAATATTTTTTTCCAAATCAATTGAAGAAAAATCCCTTTCTCCGATTGAGAAATAATTAAATCCGGATTTCAGATGTAAGTTTTTGTTGAAAAGAGTATCCACATAATAAACACCGCCGTATAATGAAAAATTGGGTAGGTTATTATTATGTCTGTTATTAGATGGGAAATAGTAACTTGTATTTGCGCTTAGTAGTATTTTCCAAATGCTTAAATCCAGTTTTAGATTTAACCCTTGAAGTTTTAGATCGTTAACTGTGGCATAAACAATCTTATCATTATGAAACGGATCTTCTTTTAACAAAACCGGAAGTAAAGAATTCGTCGTTGATTTATTAAAGTAACTAATAGATGCATCAACAAATGAATTTTTCAAATTTGCAGAGAGTTCGAAAGAAGTAATTTTTTGTCTGCCGGATTGAATACCAGGTAATACAAAACGCTCTTCCCAAATTGTTCTGGGTTTTTCGAACGAAGAGAAACCCACATAAAAATTAAATAATTGATCCAACGAAATTATGGCATCTGCACCGAAGCCGAAGAAATTATCTTGCGAGTAGTTTAAATATCTTGCAAAAAGAGATGGATTTAATGCTTTATTTATAATGCTGAAACTTGCTATAGCAGTAGTTGAAAAGAGTGATTTATTTATTTCTTGAGATAAAAGTGGCGTAAGGAATTTAGTTTTTTCAAAATTAGTGAGTGACGTTAGTTTAATAATATCAATATTTATATCCTGACGTAAACTTGTACCGATTGTTCTATGTTCATTATCATCAAAAATTATAGACGCATTATTTTGAAAAATAGAGCTGCTTTCATTCTGTCTGAATTCCGTAAGATTAGTCTGATAATAAAACGAAATATCTGTCGGAGAATGTTCAATAAAATTTCCAAGCATACGCAGACTAAAATTATGTCCGGTTACTTTTTGGTACCGGTTGGCATATCTTACAGGCGCACGGAAGTTATCATATAAAATAGTTTCAAATTGTGAAGCGGGATAAGCACGGTTTATAGAATCCGCATCAATCCCGCCAAATAATTGTGTGTTGGTTTGGATGTACTTGTAGCTTGCAATTATGTTTATATTATTTGAGAGCAGATACCGGAGTCGCGCCGCGCCCATCCAATTGCTATGATCGGTACCAATTTTAGTTGCACTAGAAGTGGTATAAATCGGACTTATGCTTTGGTTAGTTAATTCGAAATAAGCATTTAACCGTTTAAAAGGAGAGATATTAAAAATCCCGTCTATCATACCCTCGCTGTTTGGAGCTTGATAATACTTGATGCGCGAATATGGCTTACGTAATTCCGGCTGCCGGGAAATAAGATTTACTGAAACGGGATTATTCATCCCGCCGTACAGAAATCCGCGGGCAAAAGGAATCACTTCTATCGAATCAATACTTTCGGATTGAAATAAATTAAGATCAAGTGCATTTGACAATCTGTTGTTGATTGATATACCGTCGGACAAGAAAGAGACATTTCCAAAACCTAGTCCGTAAATTAATACTTCGTTTGGCTGCCCTACCGATCCAAGGTCTCTTACATAACCAAATGGAACATTAATAAAAAAATCGGCTGTGGTTCTATAATCGGTTGATTCTAAAGACTTTTTGTTGATGATTGAAGTTTTGAAATTTTCATCGAGTAAGGAGGAAATTTGTAAGAGACTTGAACCTTTGGTCTGTTTGACCGCTGAAGTCGAATCTTTCGGAATAGTAATTTTATTTATCAGCGAATCGGCAGAAGTTTTTTCGTTCTTAACTTGGAAATCATCAAAGGCAAAAAGTTGATTTGAAAAAAAAAGAAGTATTAATAAAATTTCTTTTCGAAAATATTTTTTCTGCAGGCTGTTCATAAATTCATTTACAAAATAATCTTTATAATTTTTCAAACAAAAGAAGTTTTCTACTAAGATTTTACCCCCAAATCTATTGCCTGATATCGAGGTACAACCCTAAATCAAAATGTTTACAAACGACGAAAAGTGTTTGTTTTCAATTAAAAAAATACTAAATTTCAAGCGAAATTAATCCACAAATAATAAGAGGCAACAATATGTCTATGACAAAAAGCCAACTGTTAACCTACATGGCAAAAAAATCCGGTTTAAGTAAAAAAGCTACCGGAGAATTCATTCAGGAATTAGTTGTTCTCGCTTACCATGAAGCAAAAAAAGCTTTTGTTATTCCCGGATTGGGTAAATTAGTTCTTGTTGATAGAAAAGCAAGAATGGGAAGAAACCCGAAAACCGGTGAAGCTATTTCTATTCCGGCAAAAAAAGTTGTTAAATTCAGAGTTGCTAAACAAGCAAAAGATGCAATTCTTATTTATAAAAAGTAATTATACAAAATAGAAAGCCCATCAAATGATGGGCTTTCTATTAATACGATCATTTCTTGTCTCTTAGTTCGGTAACCCTTCCCACAAGATCTTTATATAAATCTTCCCTAATATTTTGTAGAATAATTTTAAGCAATTCAGGAAACTTTCCGGCACTTGCATATAATCCGATTGTAATATTTTGTTTTGAATCATGAATATAAACCGGCCGAGTTTGATAACCTGAAAATATTCCGCCGGTTAATCTGTCTATATCTTCCATCCGAACTTCAACTTCTTTTTTACTAAGTAAAAAGTTTTTACAGATAATTTTTTCATTGTCGGCAGAAATTTCGAAAGGGAACAGCCTGTAAGTCTTAATATAATATTTATTGAGCCAAATGATGATCAATAAATTAATGAATAGGAAAAAAATGAAGTACCAATGTGAAAGTAAACCTATTACCGATGTAATCAAATAGATTAATAAGAAAAAAGTAAGCGGAATATTTCCGTAACGATAAAGCACTTTCCAGAAAATTGAGTATTTATAAGTTTTCATTTCTCATGTAAAAATTTGTCCTAAACTTACGAAAAGCGGTTTTCAAAAGTTTAAGGATTAAAGCAATGTGATAATTTTCTCTCTTAGTTTTTTGTTAAATTTCGAGTAATTAAAACAAATTCATTTTCAAAAAAACGCAAGGGTGAATTAATGTATGATTTGTTAGTTATCGGTGCAGGCCCGGCAGGAATAAGCATGGCAGTTGAAGCCCGTCATGCCGGAGTTGATCAATCGAAAATTCTTTTAATCGAAAAGGCGGATGAACATTCTTTTTCGATTAAAAAGTACTATCCGGAATCAAAACTTGTCTCAGCAAATTATAAAGGATTCGAAGCAAAGTGTACCGGAGTTATGTGCATTCTTGATATGACAAAGCATGAAACTATTTCTTACTTAGACAAAGCTATATTAGATAATCAGCTTGTTGTTCATTACGGAGAAACTGTTTGGAAACTACATCAGAACGAAGACAAATCATTTATAGTCTATACCGATAAAGGAGAATATCATTGTAAAATTATTACAATCGCAATTGGAATACTGGGAAAACCAAACAAACCGGAATATAAAATTCCGGTAACACTGCGGGACAAAGTTTTGTTTGATGTTACTTCGGTTGAGATTAAAAATTCAAAAGTTTTGATTGTAGGCGGCGGTGACTCTTCTTCAGAATACTGCCAGTATTTGGTTCAGAATGGAAATGAAGTTTTTCTTAGCTACCGCAAAAATGAATTTACCAGAATGAACCAAATTAACCGTGAAAGTCTGCTTGAACTTGAGAAAGAAGCAAAAGTAAAAATATTTCTTGAGTCAAGTATTGCTGCTGTCGAGGATATGAACGGAAAACCTTATGTAAAATTTCAAGAGGAAAAATTTGGTGAGCAAATTTTTGATTTTGTTGTCTACGCTTTGGGAGGCACCACACCAAATAATTTCCTAAAGATGATTGGAATAGAATTCGATGGTGCCGAGCCGATTATAAGAGAACATTACGAAACATCGGTAAAAGGATTATTCTTGCTCGGTGATCTTACAGCCGGAACAAAAGGCGGTTCTATAATCTGGGCTTTCAACTCGTCCAATACTGCTATGAAAAAAATTTGCAGCGATTACTTAAGTAAAAACTGATTTAGATTATTTTAATAAAATCATTTTTTTTGTTTGTGCGAATCCGGGAATCATTAGCGTATAAAAATAAATTCCGGTGGATAAAGGTGAATTATTTGTTGTTTGTTCACTATCAAAACGCACATTGTAAAACCCGGCTTTCTGTTCTTCGTGGACTAATGTTGCAATTTCCTTTCCTAGTACATCATATATATTCAATGTAACAAAACTGTTAACTGCCAACTGATAACTGATAACAGTTTCCGGATTAAACGGATTGGGGTAATTTTGTTCCAGTTGTAGTTCTAACGGGAGATCAGCTTTACCTACCTTAGTTACGGGCGTACCTTTGAATTTATAAATTTTACCATTTGCATAATTAGCAAAGTAAAGTTCTTTATTTTCGTCTTGACCAAAGGTTGAAATTGAACCGGCTGATGCGAAGATAAAAGTATTATTAACAGTGGATCCGTTAAGTTCCAACGACCAAATTTTTCCGCTCACATAGTCTGCATAAATATATTTTCCTAATAGCTCGGATGCATTTTTCCCTTTGTAGATAAATCCGCCTGTAATGCTTAATCCGCCATCCGAATTATGGCCATATTCCCAAATCGGTTTAATATAATTATTTGCAGTACATCCGCTAGTGTTGTAAGAATGATTACCTTCATAACAGCGCCATCCGTAATTTCCTCCTTTTTCAATCAAGTCAATTTCTTCCCATGCATTTTGTCCAACGTCTGCAGCCCAAATTTTATTGGTGCTAAAATCAAAGCTGAAACGCCAGACATTTCTTAAACCGTAAGCAAAAATTTCTTCGCGGTAACCTGAGGAATTTCCTTTAAAAGGATTATCCGGTGGAATAGCGTAATTGAGAGAGCCGCTTTTTTTGTTTATATCAATTCGTAAAATTTTTCCAAGGGGCGAAGAAAGATTCTGTGCATTGTTCTGAGGATCTCCTGCTGATCCGCCGTCACCAAGTGAAATATATAAATATCCGTCGGGACCAAATGAAATTTGCCCGCCGTTATGATTTGAATACGGCTGATTAATTTCCAATAAAATTACTTCACTATTCCGTTCAGCCATATCGGGATCAGTTGCACTCACTTTAAATCGGGATATAATGGTTCTGCGGGGATTATCTGTTGTGTAATCAACGAAGAAATATCCGTTGTTTTTATAATCAGGATGGAAAGCTAAGCCGAGTAAACCGAGTTCGCCTCCGCTCAGTACTTTATCACTTATATCCAAAAAGGTTTTTGTTGAAGTAGTGTTTTGGCTATTCTGAAAAACAGAAATTACACCCCGTTGCTCTGATACGAAAATTCTGTTAGAACCATCTCCGGCATTTTGTATATCAACAGGCTGTTGGAAAGTTAGATTTGGAAAAGCAGATTCAAATTGCAATTGTGACTGTGCTAAATTGCAGGAGAAAAACAAGAATATCACTGAAATACCTAAGGAGGATATTTTTTTCATAATAACCTTTCAGTTTATAGATAATGAACATTTTTTAATCAAGTAACGTTCATATAAGGAGAGTGTAAAAAATATTCCTTAACAATTCTTAACTGATTTACTATTGACCTTTAACATAACGCTGAATATGTTTTAATCAGTATATAAATCAACAATAGAAAGGCGTAAGATGAAAAATCAAATAAATTATTTGTTTACTCTTTTACTGTTTACGGTAATAATATCACAAACTTCTTCTGCAAGTGATATAAAAAAAGCAGAAAATTTTAAGTTGAAAGATTATAACGGTAAAGAGTATCAACTCAGTGATTTCAAAAATTCTAAAGCTGTAGTTGTAATGTTCATTGCAACCCAATGCCCGGTATCAAACTCTTACAATTCCCGGATGGCTCAACTCTATCAAGATTATAAAGGAAAGGGTATTACATTTTTAGGAATTAATTCCAATAAACAAGAGAGTGTTGATGAAATAAAAGACCATGCTGAATCCAATAAGCTTGATTTTATTATTCTGAAAGATCTCAATAATGTTGTTGCCGATAAATTTAATGCCTCGTTTACCCCCGAGATTTATGTGTTAAACAGCAACTCGGAAATATTATACCACGGTAGAATAGATGATGGCCGCCGCGAATCAGATGTAAAGAGCAAAGATTTACGTACAGCATTAGATGAAATCCTGTCCGGGAAGAAAGTCTCTGTATCAGAGACAAAAGCGTTTGGCTGTTCAATTAAAAGAGTGAACTAATTCATGTTAAGATTAATATCATTCTTAATGATCATTTTATTTTTTAATTCTGCCGGAATATATCCGCAGCAGTCTGGAAAGATAGCAGTAAAATCAATTGACAAAACAAAGCTCACAAAACTCATTAAAGAAAGAAAAGGGAAAATTCTTTTTCTAAATCTGTGGGCTACGTGGTGTGTTCCGTGCAGGGAAGAATTTCCTTCTATCGTTAAACTGGCAAATGAAATGAAAGACGTTGAGTTTGTGGGTATTAGTATTGACTTTCCAGATGAAGTTGATTCCAAAATTATTCCGTTTTTAAAGTCGAACAATATCAGCTTTACAAATTACGTTAATGGATTTTCAGGGGACGAAGAATTGATTAATTCTCTTGATACAAATTGGAATGGTGCCTTGCCGGCTACTTTTATTTTTGACGAAAAAGGGAATAAGAAGATTTTTCTTTCCGGCGGTAAATCTTATGATGAGTTTAAAAAAGAAATTGATGCAATTAAAAAATTAGAACGTTCTTAAAGCCTTTCCTGCAAGGAAAGGCTTTAACGACTTACCATTCTTTCAATCTCTTCGAATTCTTCCTTAGCTACAGGCATAACTGATAAGCGGTTACCCGGCTGAATAAGTCTCATCTTTTGTAATTTTTTATTTGCTTTGATTTCGCTTAGCGGAATTACTCTGCCGAATTTTTTTACAAATTTAATATCTACCATGAACCATGTTGGAGAATCTTTTTTGCTTTTTGGATCATAATGAATGTCTTTAGCGTCGAATGCTGAGGAATCAGGGTAAGCTTCTTTTACAACCTCACAAATTCCGGCAACAGCATTCGGTTCGGCATTGCTGTGGTAAAACAAAACTTTATCGCCAAGTTTCATTTCATCGCGGATGAAATTCCGTGCTTGATAATTGCGTACGCCATCCCAGTGCGTTGTCTGATTCTTTGCTTTTGCAAGATCATCTATTGAAAAAACTCCCGGTTCGGATTTTATTAACCAATATTTTGCAGCCATAATTTTCCTTTCAGTTACCTTCAACAATTTGTTTAAGCTGGTTAAGCACCATTCCCCAATTTGATTCGGAATGTTCCTTTGCCTGTTGATCAGGAACATTTTCCTGTGTCAAGGTAAGAATTGTTTTTCCATTTTGGTACATAAGATCGAAAGTTATTTGCTGATAATTTTCCGGTATATCTTCCAATTTGGAAAACGAACTCCAGTAATCATATTTCAATTTTTGTCCGGGAATAAATTCCAGAATAGTGCCCTTATCTTTGTATGTCACACCTTCCCAAACACCTTGAAAAACAATCGGGCCACCAACCTTCCAGTCTGAGATTGTTTCCGTTCCGAATAAGTAGAGTTTAATTTTTTCAGGATTTACTAAAGCATCCCACACTTTAGCTTTATCTGCGTTTAGCTCTATGGATTTTTTTACAACTAATTCATTTACCATGATTCTGACCTTTCATAAGTATTGTTTTAAAAATTTTCCTGTGTGCGATCTTTCATTTTGAGTAATCTCTTCGGGCGTTCCAACCGCAACAATCTCTCCGCCTTTTTCACCGGCTTCGGGTCCAAGATCAATTACATGATCGGCACACTTAATAATATCGAGATTGTGTTCAATAATAACAACGGAATTATTATTCTGTATCAGCATCTGAAAACATTTTAATAATTTGCCTATATCATCAAAGTGTAAACCGGTTGTTGGTTCATCAAAAATAAATAATGTATGCTGATTTTTTTTCTGCTGGGATAAATGCAAGGCAAGTTTAACGCGCTGTGCCTCTCCGCCCGAAAGCGTTGTTGACGGCTGTCCGAGTTTTATATATCCCAAGCCGACATCTGACAGAACTTGCAGTATAGAAATAATTTTATTGTTGTTCTCAAAAAACTCAATTGCTTCGTCAACTGTCATGTTCAAAACATCAACAATATTTTTCCCGCGGTAAGTAATTTCTCTTGTTTCTTTTTTGAAGCGTGTTCCTTTGCAGTCGTCGCACTCAAGATGAAGATCGGCAAGGAACTGCATCTCAATTGTAATTACGCCTTCACCCTGGCAAGTCTCGCATCTTCCGCCCGATACATTAAAAGAAAAATAACCGGGCTTATATCCGCGCGAACGGGCTTGAGGTGTATTTGCAAAAAGCTCGCGGATCAATTCATAACCTTTTACATAGCTGATGGGATTTGACCGCGGAGATTTTCCAATCGGCGATTGATCTACAATTTCGATTTCATCAATGTAGCGCGAGCCTTCAATAGAATCATACTTGCCGAGTTTTGAAGGATTGCCGCCGTTTATTTTAATAATTCCGCCGTAAAGAATATCATGCACCAAAGTTGATTTTCCTGAGCCGCTTACTCCTGTTACAACAACAAATTTCTTAAGAGGAATTTCAATGGAGATATTTTTTAAATTATTTTCCCTGGCGCCGCTGATTTTAATTACTTCGGTTTCTTTTGTATTACGTTTTGCGGGAATTGGAATGCCGGCTTTACCGGATAGATATTTTCCCGTAAGAGATTTTTCATTTTGGATGATTTCACTGTAAGGACCGGAGGCAACAATTTCCCCGCCGTTTATTCCTGCGCGCGGACCCATATCGAAAATTAAATCTGATTCTTTCATCATCTCGGGATCGTGTTCTACAACTAAGACTGTATTACCAAGATCGCGGAGCGATTTTAAAATATTAATCAGCTTAGCATTATCGCGCGGATGCAAACCGATAGACGGTTCATCTAAGACGTAAAGCGTTCCCATTAAAGCGGAGCCGAGTGAAGTTGCAAGATTTATTCTCTGCGTTTCTCCGCCGGAAAGCGTACTGCTTAAACGGTCAAGTGTTAGATAACCTAATCCTACATCATTTAAAAAGGTGAGACGTTTTACAATTTCAACATAAATTCTTTGCCCGATAGATTTTTCATAATCGGAAAGCGAAAGTAATTTGAAAAATATTAACGCTCTCTCGATAGACATCAGCACAATATCGTGGATTGATTTTTCATCTATATGAACTTGAAGTGCTTCCCGCCGTAAACGCGAGCCGCGGCATGCGGCGCAAGTTGTGTATCCGCGGTACTTACTTAGCAGAATTCTGATTCCCATCTTGTAAGTTTTTGTTTCAAGATGTTTGAAGAATCCGTCTATGCCGTCAAATCCTTTGAAACCTTCTTTTATAAATGAAACTTGTTCCGACGATAAATCTTTGAAAGGAACATTAAGCGGAATTCTATTATTGTTATTACGGATAAGATCGCGCAGGTATTTGCTGTGTTTAACTGTCCGCCAAGGTGCGATAGCTCCTCCCATCAAAGTCAGATTTGGATTTGGAACGATAAGATCCATTTCGTAGCCCATTGTTTTACCGAATCCCTGACAAACAGGACAAGCACCAAACGGATTGTTAAAAGAGAAAAATCTTGGTTCGGGTTCTTCATAACGGATTCCGCAGCACTCATAAAATTTTGTAAACTTTTTTATTTCATTTATATCAGCGTTGATTATTGCTAACCGTCCTTCACCCTCTTTGAATGCCGCTTCCATTGACTCGGCGAGCGATTCTCTCACTTTTCCTTTTTTAATTTTAAATCTATCAAGTACTATAATTATTTCATGCTTTGATTTTGGAAGCGTCTTTGTTTCATTTAGATCAATAAGTTTATCTTTAACAAAAATTCTAAAGAATCCTTTTTTACGAAGAAGATTCATTTCTTCTTTTATGGTTCTTCCTTCATGGGAATGGATGGGGAAGCCGAGATAAAATTTATGTTCTTCATTTTGTTCTTCAAGCCATTCTGAAACCGTTGCTACGGTATCTTTCTTGACGACTTTACCGCAGCTGAAACAAATAGTTTTTCCGATACGTGCATAGAACAATCGCAGGTAATCATAAATCTCCGTGCTTGTACCAACAGTAGAGCGCGGATTCCTTGCGCCGGTCTTCTGCTCGATTGCAACAGCGGGAGAAATTCCGAAAATAAAATCTACTTCCGGTTTGTTCATTCTTTCTAAGAATTGACGCGCATAAGAGGAAAGACTCTCCACATAACGCCGCTGTCCTTCTGCATAGATCGTATCGAACACAAGAGATGATTTACCGCTGCCGCTTACTCCGGTGAAAACTACAAGTTTGTTGCGGGGAATTTCCAGCGAAATATTTTTAAGATTATGCTGGCGCGCACCCTTAACAACTATTATGTCTTTAGGATTTGTATCGGGTTTTTTTGACATGGACTATTTATGATTTTCGAATTACGATTTACGAATTAAATGAAACCATAAAAATTGTAAATCTAAAATCGTAATTCGTAGATAGAAATTATTTTTTCTGTAAACGTGCCTCTAATTCTTTCAGTTCCTTCATTTTTTGATCTACAGCTTCCTGCTGTTTCTTAAGCTCGGTTAATTGCAGATCAATCGCTTTTTCATATTCCGATTGACTCCAGTATCCGCGTTCTTCAAAAT
>VEPI01000171.1 GCA_012026935.1 Melioribacter sp.
GGCTTTTTTTATATTTGTAATCATATTACTTATTTGAAATAAAATGAAAAAATATTCCGTAATTGTATTTGATCTGGGAAACGTTCTGCTTCCGTTTGATTACTCTAAACCGTTGGGCTATTTCAATGGACTTAAAAAAGGATTGGGCGATAAATTTACAAAGTTATACCACGAGAACTATCAGGTTCATAGAGAATTTGAAGGAGGCAAATTAAGTGAAGCTCAGTATTTAAGTATTATGTTGGAGTGGCTCGAACATACAGTTACTGAAGAACAATTCTGTAAAATGTTTTCTGATATTTTTACCGTGAATTCAAAAGTTGTTGAGTTAATACCTGCGCTGAAAGAAAAATACAAAGTAGTTCTGCTTTCAAATACCAATAGTATTCATAAACGTTACGGCTACGGTCATCTTGATTTTATTAAATGGTTTGATCAAATCTTTCTTTCGCACGAAATCGGTGCCGTTAAACCTGAAGAAAAAATTTACCGCTCGGTGGAATCTTTTACACAAAAAAAATCCCCGGAACATTTTTTTATTGATGATGTCCAGGAATATGTTGACGGTGCTAAAAAGTGCGGCTGGGACGGGGTTCAATTTGTTAATTATGAAAAATTAGTAGATGATTTAAGAAACAGAAAAATTTTGTAATGAAGAAAGTCAGAAGAAAGTCATTTATCGTCATTCGATAGTCATTCAATCGTTTCAACGAATGGCGATTAATGACAACCAATGACTTTTCTTTTAATGACCATCGTTAGTCCACGCATTCCACACTTCCGGCTTATATCCGATAGTTACTTCTTTTCCATTTCTAACAATCGGTGTTCTAAGCAGAAGCGGATCGTTTAGTAATTCTTCTTCAATATCATAAACCATGTATTGAAGATTTCGTTTTTTGAATTGCTTTCCTTCACGATCAATCAATTCTTCTAACGGAATAACTCGAATAATATTTTCTAGTTCGCCTTTTGCAAGACCTTTTTCGTTTAGATCACGAAAATGGAACTGGATTCTCCTCTCCTTAAAATACCGTTCAGCCTTTCGAGTATCGGTACAGCTTTTTACACCTATTATTTGAACATTCATAACATTTCTTTAAGAGACTTTTTTACGTAATTGTTTAGAGGCTTCAAAAGTTATATTTTTCTTCCGAACAATTATAAATAAATGGCAGGAAACATATGCGGCAACTATCTAAAATTTTATTCATTATAATCGGAATTACAATAATGAGCTGTTCACAAGACCTAAAAAATAAAGAAGACAATTTTAAATACACAACCGAGAAATTTGCAGATCTTAGAATCCAGCGCTACCAAGTTCCGGGTTTCGAAGAACTCAGCTTAAGGCAGAAAACACTTGCGTATTATTTATATCAAGCCTCGCTTTCGGGGCGTGATATGATTTACGATCAGAACTACAAACACAATTTATATATCCGTCGAACACTTGAGGCGATAATCAAAACATATAACGGTGATAAATCAACACCGGATTTTGAAAAATTTATGACATATGTTAAACGTGTTTGGTTCTCAAACGGAATTCATCATCATTATGCCAATAAAAAGTTTCTTCCGGAATTCTCCAAAGAATACTTTGCTCAATTAATTGGAGGCACTGACGAATATGAATTACCGCTTCAGAACAGCGAACGCCCGGACGATCTGATTAAAAAACTTAATTCGATTCTTTTTGATCCCAATGTTGATGCTATGAAAGTCAATCAGGATCCGAATACGGATATGGTCAAATCCTCTGCAGTAAATTTTTACGAAGGAGTATCTCAAAAAGAAGTTGAAGCTTTTTATAAAAAAATTATTAATCCCAACGATCCGGAACCAATTTCATACGGATTAAATTCAAAACTGTTAAGAGAAAAAGGTGAAGTATTCGAACGCCATTGGAAAGCGAACAGCATGTATGCCGCTCCAATTCAAAAAATAATTTATTGGCTGCAAAAAGCAGTTGATGTGGCAGAAAATGAACAGCAAAAAAAATGTTTCCGGCTTTTAATCAATTATTATGAAACGGGCGACTTGAAGATATGGGATCAGTATAATATTGAATGGGTTAAAGACACAACTTCCGTGGTTGATTTTGTAAATGGATTTATAGAAACATATAACGATCCGCTCGGTTACCGCGCAAATTATGAGTCCATTGTTTCCATTAAAGATAACGAAGCAACTAAACGCATTAAGGCAATCAGTAATAATGCCCAGTGGTTTGAAGATAATTCACCAATTATGCCTGAACATAAAAAGAAAAATGTGAAAGGAATAAGTGCAAAAGTAATTACTGTTGTTGTTGAAGCGGGAGATGCCTCACCTTCAACACCAATCGGCATCAACTTGCCTAATGCAAATTGGATCCGTAAAGAACATGGTTCTAAATCCGTTAATCTTGGAAACATAGTTCACTCGTACAATATGTTTGCTACTACAAGCGGAGTGTTGCAAGAGTTTGCTTATTCAGATGAGGAAATAGAGCGAGCGAAAAAATATGGTGCTCTCTCAGATGATCTTCACACAGATATGCATGAAGTAATAGGTCATGCATCGGGCCAGCTTAATCCCGGAGTTGGTGAGACAAATGAAACACTTAAGAATTACGCATCAACATTGGAAGAAGCACGCGCAGATCTTGTTGCACTTTATTATGTGTTTGATCAGAAACTTGTTGATATCGGAGTTATGCCGAATCTGGACGCCGGGAAAGCAGAGTATGATGCATTTATAAAGAATGGATTATTGATTCAGCTTGCTCGAATTCAACCGGGAGAAAATGTTGAAGAAGCACACATGAGAAACCGGCAGCTTATTGCAAAATGGGTTTATGAAAAAGGATTACCGGAAAACCAGCCTAACGGCGAGGCAAGCGTTATTGAGAAAAAAGTTAAAGACGGTAAAACCTACTTTGTAATTAATGACTATAATAAATTGAAAATATTGTTCGGACAATTACTGCGCGAAATACAGAGGATTAAATCAGAAGGAGATTATGCGGCAGGAAAGAACTTAGTTGAAAATTACGGAGTTAAGGTTGATCAAGAATTACACAAAGAAGTTTTGGAAAGATATAAGAAATTAAATATTTCTCCTTATGCGGGATTTATAAATCCTAAATTAGTTCCTGTAATGAATGGCAGCCAGATCATTGATATTAAGATTGAATACCCTGAAGATTTTACAAAACAAATGCTGGAGTACTCTAAAGAATTTTCGTTTTTGCCGACATACAATTA
>VEPI01000035.1 GCA_012026935.1 Melioribacter sp.
GCGCTTCTGATTTGCTTCCTCTTACTAGAAAATATATTACAAGTAAAACCGAAAGATGAATTGAAATACTAATTATCATCCCTGTTCTATAATTCTTGTAGTATTTTTCGCGCCAGTTTTCCAATTATTATCACTGCCACTTAATTTCTGTTTGATTGCTTACTTCTTTTCCGCTTACATTATCTTTTACCGTTACAGTTATTACATATTCTCCCGGTTCGTATTCGTTCATATCCAACTGCAAATACATCTGCGGATCTTTCTCCTGTGTCTGGTACTTAGAAGAGAGCGTTACTTTGTTTCCTTCTTTATCTAATCCAACAACACTTAACAATGAATTGACTACTCCGCCTTCTTCTTTTTTCTGAATTGTAATTTTTTGTTCGAAGTCAGTTGTGCTGTTTTTGTTCTTAGCTAAATTATATATCTCAAAGTAAAGGAAGAGCTGATCATTCTTGGTAAAACTCCTCGTCGGGTTTGGAAGAACGGAAATATTATTTCTCTTAATGCTTCCGTTTATTTCTTTATCAATTTCCACTTGTGAAGCTAAAACAACATCGCTGATCTTTAGCTCATCACCGGAAAAGTTTTTTATATTATACTTTCCGTGATAAGCGGTAACGCCTTTATCTTTTTTACGCATCATTTCAAATGCAAGATTGCCGGCTTGCGGAGCTAACTCCATTAACAAAGAATTTACTACAGAGTTCGAAGATTCCTTAACAAATGAAATTGTTTTCTTGTTCTCAAATTTTTTATTAAAATATCCGTCAAACATAAACAGTGCTACATCGTAACCATTAGCAAATTTTTCTTTTGAAGTTGCCGAATCAAGATAATTTATTTCATAAGTGAGATAAACATCTGTCTGTGCTCTGTTATTTGATGCAAACTGATATGATTGATATGGCAAATTGAAAATTGGTCCTTCAAACTTAGGATCGAAAGTTGTCGGCTTACTTTTACGGAGGTTTTCTATATAAATCAGTTGTTCCGGAGAGAATTGGAAATTTCCCGAAAAAAATGGATCAACAAATCGAAGAGAAAAATCTTGATAACTCCATATTTCTTCTTTAATACCAGATGTTATCATATATTTTGAATCTACTTCATATCCGGTGCCTTTATGCATCCCACCAATAGTACTTGGTCTAATTCTCATCCTACCTAAAGGTTCACCATAACGGAGAACTATTTCACCTTGATTTGATTTCCATCCGACTAAATTAATTCTAGGAATACTATAACAAAGGTTTGCATAAGCAACACGTGAATAATGTTCAAGTAATCGCTCATTATAATCCGTCACCAACAGCGGGTCGTTTGTTTGCCAATAATCAAATATAAAATCCCTTAGCTCATCATCGTTCATTTCGGAATGAGCAGTTTTCAAAATATATTTTACCGAATTAAATGTGAAATCTTCTTTTTCTGCATCCAACATAAGACTTAATGCTTTGTAGTAAGCATTATAGCTTTCATTAAAAATCTTTGCTTTATAATAAAGAAGACCCAGACACAGATAAATATCTTTATCCGCTCGTTTCAATTTCTCTAACCGTCTTAAATGTTTTATTCCTAAAAACGGTTTATTATTTTTTGCATAGAAAAGTCCGAGTGCTAAACAGAGATTATAATTAGTTGAATCTATTTGAAGAGCTTGTTCATAATAATTAACCGCTACGGCATAATCTTTTGCTGCTTTGTCGTGCAGTTGCACGTTAATTATTTCCGGAGGAATTATTGGTGATACAGGATCCTTAATAATAAACTGTCTTATAGATTTATCCCACTCTGAAAACTCACTTCCGCTAAATTCAGCAAGGTTTATCCATGCTCTGATTTGTGTCTTATCTATACTAACAATTTCATTCCATTGGTTTACAGATTCATCTTTTGCAAAGCTTTTACATATTTCTGCGTAAAAGTATTTGTATTCAATATTCTTTTCATCTTTCATCACTGCTGTTTTCATGTACTCATAGGCTTTGTTTCTTAAGAGAAAATCCTTTCTTTGCCAATAAATCTTTGCAAGTTCAAAGTAGGATGGGGCATCATCGTTTTGTTGAATTGATTCTTGGAAAAGTTTAATTGCAGTAGTTGTGTCTTCCGTTTGAAGTGATTCAACGGCTTTTGAGTATTGTTCTTTTTTTTGTTGATAAGTGCTTTGCGCACAAAGGAAAGTTGGAACAAGAATTACCAATATTATTAATTGTAATTTTTCTATCATTGCTTGTCCTCGGACGATTCCCAAGACCTAGGCAATAAGTTTGCAATTCCCTTCTTTGCAAAATCACCTGTTACTTGAATCATTAATGGATCAGTAGGAATTCCTTCCTGATCTAATATTGCATATCCATTGGTCAAAATAATCCATGATTCCTCTCCCGTTTGTCTGTTATTTACATATAGATATATCGACGTTCTGGATGAAAATGTTAGTTCATAATTATTTTTTTCTTGTTGGTACTTAACTAAATTTTTAGGGTTAACATATTTATAAGCTTCTCTTGAAAATGGATTAACTGTATAATAAAATGTGTAATCATTTTCATCAATTGTTAAATTGATGAGACTTTTTAAGAATCGTCTAAGCGACCCCAGATGTTCTTTCTTTCGATTCTCTTTCCACATTTTTAATTCATCTTGATTTTTCGGGGTCATCTCAACAAATTTAGGATAATAAACAATATCTGCTTTACCGATTTCATCATTACACAAAAATCGAGTTAACAAGCATTCAATTTTATATCCAAGTGCAGTATTTATTATTATAAGAGGGTTATAACATTTAGCTTCAGTAGCACTCGTTTCATTCTGAGATAGAATAATTTCGTCTTGATTTTCAATTACACACTCGTCTGAGAAGTCAGTTCTTCCTAAGAAATATTTTCTAAATATTTCAAGACGGTTTTTCCATTCTGGTGGATGCTCTTCATTAACTTGAATTTGGTTCATTACTATCGGACGGGGCTCGAGATAAAAATCATGTTTCTCCGGTAAGTTATCTGTTACGTATATCTTTTGCACAGCTTCTTTGTAGCCTATCATTGAGACAATAAGTGAATATTTACCAGCAAGTACCTTCAACATTTTATATTTACCCTGAATGTTCGTAGAAACACCAATCATAGTTCCGGATAAATAAACGCTTGCAAAAGGCAACGGCTCTTTAGTCTTGGCATCTGTAACTTTTCCCTCTATTGAGTT
>VEPI01000111.1 GCA_012026935.1 Melioribacter sp.
ATGTACGAGTATCAAAAGGATAATAGATTTTTTGCTCAAGTACCGGGAATGATGGAATCGCTTTGCGAAGAGGAATTGATAGAACTTGGTGCAAAGAATGTTAAGGTTGCTTACAGAGGTGTTTATTTTGAAGCTGATCCGGCTTCTTTATATAGAATTAATTACACATCTCGAATGATATCACGTGTACTTGCACCTTTAATTACATTCCATTGCCCGACAACAAATGTTCTTATCAAGACCGCAGAAAAAATTAAGTGGGAAGAAATATTTAATGTAAAACAAACCTTTTCAATATCTGCATCTGTTGCAAAAAGTCAGATTACTAATTCTTTATATGCTTCTCAATGCCTCAAAGACGGTATAGTTGATTATTTTAGAAAGGTAAGTAACGGAGTCCGTCCCGATGTGAATACAACAAATCCGGATGTTCGAATCAATCTTCACATCGAAAAAGATGAAGCGGTTATAAGTTTAGATACATCCGGTGAATCGCTTCATAAAAGAGGATACAGATTATTGGCCGGTGAAGCGCCCATGCAGGAAACGTTAGCTGCAGCAATAATTAGAATTAGTAAATGGGACGGCCAAAATCCTTTGTGGGACCCCATGTGCGGATCGGGGACAATTCTATGCGAAGCGTTAATGCACTATTGCAGAATACCTGCTCAAAAGTTGAGAACAAACTTCGGATTTTTTTACATGCCGGACTTTGATAAACTGATTTGGGAAAAAGTAAAAGGTGAAGCTGATAGGCGGATTCGTCCGCTGCCAAAAGAATTGATCAGCGGAAGTGATAAATCTCAAAGAGTAATTGATGCAGCAAAAGATAATCTCTCGCGGCTTCCATTTTCCGATGCGGTTAATATATCATGTCATCCGTTTCAACATGTAAAGCAATTTGAAAACGGAACTTTGATAACAAATCCTCCTTACGGAATTCGTATGGGAGAATTTGAAGAAGTGAAAAAACTTTATACAGAGCTGGGAGATTTTCTTAAACAAAAATGTAAGGGCACAACAGCGTTTATTTACACGGGCGATCCGGCACTTCGTAAATCAATCGGATTAAAAACATCGAAAAGAGTTCCATTGGTTAATGGGAAACTCGAAGGTGTGCTCGTTCAAATTGACAGCTATGAAGGAAGTAAAAAGAAATATTATGCTGCTTATAAGGCAGAGGAAGAATTGTTAAAGAAAAAATCTGAAGACGAATAAAAAATATTTCATTAATTTTACTCTTACTCGACAGTAAATAAAATTTTGATAACCAGGCAACCTCTTCCTCCATTTTGGAACAAACGGATTACTAAAATAGTTAGAGCTGAAATACATGAAAGGACTTAAATGAATAATTAATACAATTGCTTAAAGAGGAACCTTATTATGAATCATCCGGCCAAAAGTAGAACCAATCATTTTAATATTACCCTTAAGAAAGGAGATCACACAAAATATTTTATTGCAATAATATTATTCTCTTTATTCAGTTTTCCGATTCTCAATGCACAAGATTTGACATATAATTCCTGCAAATTACTTGCGCCTTCTACATTCATATTCTCAAATTCATTTAACAGTGACAATGCACCCGCATTGGCAAATACAATATATCCGGATACAACTGTACAGGTGTTCAAACCAAAATTATTGCCTGATAAAATGAGTTTTCTAGAGAGAGGGTTATGGGGAGAGAACGGATTGGTGAGAGAATTTGGTATTGCTTCACCGCTTACTCCCGAAGTTAGAAAACATGAACTTGAAGTCCGCAGAGTTATGTTAACTGCTCATCAGATTGGTGGATTTACAACACTTGGGTTAATGATTGCAACCTGTTATTATGGCCAGCGCATTATTGATGGTGGAGTTGACGGGAGGAAAAATTTTGAATCAACAAAAAGTGCTTTAGTAGGTGCAACAATAACTTCATATTCACTTACGGCTTTACTTTCAATTCTTTCTCCACCACCGCTAATTCGTCGTGATGAAACAAGCACAACATCAATACATAAATTTCTTGCTTGGTTCCATGTTGCCGGAATGATTGTTACTCCTATTCTTGCATCATTAATGGATGAACACAAACCATTTAATGCAGATAAGGCACATGTTCATCAGGTTGCCGGATATATTACAACGGCAATATTCGCTGCATCAATGATTGTAATAACATTTTAGCAGGAGAAAAAATAATGCAAGCCAAAATAAATGGAATTATCATTTTACTCTTTATTCAATTATCAATAGTACTGTCTCAATCCAAACAAATTGAGGCAGTAAAACAAGAATCCTCAATTACATATCAACTAACACATCCGTTACATGAAATTGAATCAACAAGCAAAGATGCAAACTGTACAATTGATTTAGATCTCAGCAAAAAGGAAATCAAAAAAGTTTTTGTTCAGGTGGATGTAACTTCATTCAACAGCGGAAATTCCAGCCGTGATTCTCATGCTATGGAAGTTATTGATGCTCTTTCTTTTCCAGATTCAAGATTTACAAGCTCATCCATTACACAAAAGGGTGATAGTTTGAAAGTTTACGGCAAACTTACTTTTCACGGAATTACAAAAGATATAGTAATCTCTGCTTTTACAAAGTGGTCGAATAATAAATTAATGGTTAATGGAAATTTTGATATTAGTTTGACTGAATTCAAAGTTGAACGGCCATCTCTGCTGTTGATTCCTGTTAAGGATGGTTTGAAATTTATTCTCACTCAAGTATTTAATTTATAGTAAAAAGAGAAAAACATGGATAGAAAAGAATTTTTAGTTACACTTGGCAAAGGTGCTGCTGTTGCCGGATTAGCTTACTGCGTAGGTTGTTCAGCCAACGGCAATGATGTTCCAACTGCACCAAACAGTGTAGATATGACACTTGATCTTACACAATCGAGCAATAGCCCTCTCAACATTATTGGCGGATCAATTGTCACTAATGGTATTATAATCGGCCGTACGGGCGCATCATCATTCGTTGCAGTTTCCGCAGCATGTACACATCAAGGCACAACAGTACAGTTCCAGTTAAACAATAACAGATTTTATTGCAATAATCACGGATCAACTTTTGCATTAGACGGGACAGTAACTATGGGGCCGGCAGGCCGGGCTCTTACAAAATATAATACATCGTTGAACGGAAATAATTTAAGAATTTTTAGTTAAGGATTTCCCATAACAAAAAAGCCAACTCGCGTTGGC
>VEPI01000060.1 GCA_012026935.1 Melioribacter sp.
GATGATTCTCATCATCTTACTTTAATAACATAGCTTTATACCGGCAACAATGCAACCCAGATTCTACTGCACAAAATCATTTCAACTACAAATTGTTCATCTGCAAAAGAATGGTAAGGTTGGAATAAAAATGAAGTGATTATTTCTCTGCGTTCTCAGCGTCTTCTCTGCGCTCTCGGCGGTAAAGCTTTTTTAAACGCAGAGGTCGCAAAGAAAAATTACGCAAAAGGCGCAGAGAGATGAGAAGTAAGTTGGAATAAAAATGAAGTGATTATTTTTTTACACTTTTAACCTCTTCTCAGCAGGGTCTGTTGTTAGAACCAAACGGCAAAGGTGACAAAGAGAATTAAAAAAGATAATAACTATTACATTTCAAGAATCTCAAGCTTGTAACCGATTTCATCACAAAATTCTTTAATATACTTAATACCCGAACTTCTATTAACATGGGCTTCCATGTGATAATCTTTATACGTGACTGGTGAAAAAAATTCTCGACCATTAGCATGTCTTGGATTAGAGCCCTTGAATAAAAAATATCTTTTACTTCCTAATCCCCAAGGTATAGTTAATTTATTTACATCACCAGAATTAACAGCTTGTTTTAATACTAAAATATATAGTTGAGGAATGCTATATACTTGAAAAATTCTATCGTTAAATTGTACTTTCATCAATCCTGTACTTCTTCCTTTATCTGAAATTGTAGCATTGCCAGTTTCAGCTTCAACTATATTATTAACTGTACTTTTTCTTCTAATGATCTTTTCATGTGCTAGTATATCATCAACTGTATCCAAAAGTAACTGTTCTTGTCTATCTTTCAGAAATGTATTTACATTTGGTGAATCAGGTCGATAACCACATATTTTTTCTGTTGATTCAATAATTAAATCAATCAATAAACTGTCTGGTTCAGAAATCAACTTATTCCACGCTTCCGGTAAAGTTTGATCTATTGTATTCTGCCTAACACGACTTTTGTGAATTTTCTCAGCAGCTTTAATCGCGTCACCACTTATAACTTTTTCTTTTAATAAAAATTCAATGAACTTTTCAGCACAGGAATTTACTTCCTGCTCATTCAAGTCTATTGTATAAAATTTCCTAGAGTTCCAATCTCCCGATTTTGTGGGTAGATAAAACCACCATGTTAAACCATTAGTAAGTATAGCTAGTTCGACTCCTTGACGGAAAGCATAGTCAAGTAGTTGTTTTTCGTGAGTTTCTAAATCTTCTTTAGGTTTTTTAACTTCTAGGAAAACTAAATTTCTATTTGAGATACGTAAGGAATAATCTACTCGTTTATTTTCTACAGAATATTCAGGAATAACTTCATCTGAAAATATATTCCAACCTAGTAAGTTTAGTATTTGTAAAATAATCTTCTGCTTAGTAGCTATTTCATCATATTCTCTAATTCGGCGATCAAGTCTAATTTTGTCAAGCACTTGTGTAAGAATTTCATTTTCCATATTGATACTCCAAAAACCATGATTAATTCCAATGTACAATAAAATTTTTAAAAGCTAAATTAATAAAGTACAACTGTGACATAAAAGCAATTAACGTTTTTCATTAGTCAAATCAATTAGTCCATCACCGCTTTATACCCGTAACAATGTAAACCGGATTTTCCCTCGTCCTGTATTTTGCGGAATATCAATTTTACTTTTGCGCCGATCTCAACTTTGTTTACATCGCAATCGGTTACTTGCGCGGTAAGACGAACGCCGTCGTTCAGCTCAATTATTGCTACAACATACGGCGTCTCTTTGGAAAATTTATCCGGTCCAACACGAATGATCGTGAACGTTAAAATTTTTCCTTCCCGGCTCAGCTTAACGGTCTCAAAACTTTTTGATTTGCATTTCGGACAAACCAATCTCGGCGGAAAAGAAATGTTTCCGCACTGTTTGCATTTACCCGCTTCAAGACGGTAACGCTGAGCAACTTCTCTATGATATCTCGGACTAATCATACTGCCTCCAAAATGTGAATTACACAACTTGCGCCGGAACCGCCCATGTTTTGAGCCAGACCGTACTTTGCATTTTTAACTTGCCGTTCGCCGGAGTTTCCGGTTAGCTGTTCGTACAACTCAATGATTTGCGCAATGCCTGTTGCACCAACCGGATGTCCTTTGGATTTTAATCCGCCGCTTGTATTGATTGGAATTTTTCCGCCGATAGATGTCAATCCGTTTTCTGCCGCGGCGCCCCCCAAGCCTTTTTCAAAAAATCCTAAATCTTCCGTTACAACAATTTCTGCAATCGTAAAACAATCATGTACTTCTGCGAGATTAATATCAGATGGTTTTAATCCGGCTTGCTTGTAAGCTTTTTCAGCAGCGACTGAAACACATTTTAATGCAGTTAAACTTTCTCTGCCGTGAAGTGCGATTGTATCGGATGTTTGCGCCGATGCAATAACTTTCACGTACGGCTTTTTAAGTCTCTTCGCAAAATCAACAGAGCAGACAATTACAGCCGCACCGCCGTCGCTGACCGGAGAGCAATCGAGTAATCTCAGCGGATCGGCAACCATTGTTGCTTTCATAACTTGTTCAAGAGTTACCAGCGAACGGAATTGCGCGTTAGGATTCATTGAACCGTTCTTATGATTCTTCACCGCGACCGACGCAAGCTGCTCGCGTGTGGTTTTATATTGATGCATGTGCGCCCGTGCGATCATTGCGTACAAACCGGGGAAAGTAATTCCGTTGTAAACTTCGTACTCTTGATCGGCGGCAGTTGCTAATGCATCGGTAACGTCCGCGCCGTCGGTCATTTTTTCTACTCCGCCGGCAAGAACAATTTCACTTTGTCCGGATGCAACTTCAAAATATGCTTGACGGAACGCCGCGCCGCCCGATGCGCATGCAGATTCAACTCTTGTTGCGGGAACCGGCGCAATGCCGAGGTAATCTGCCATCACCGCACCGATATGTTCTTGTCCAACAAATAATCCGCCCGACATTGTGCCGACGTACATCGAATCAATATGATCTACTCCCGAATTTTCTATTGCCTTCAGCGAAGCTTCCACAAAAATATCACGCATGGATTTTTTCCAAAGCTCGCCGAACTTTGTCATCCCGACACCGATTACTGCAACATCTTTCCTTTCATTCGACATTTCAATTTTCTCCCTACTCATTGAGAATAATTTTTTTTCTGAATTTTGCGTACTCGCCGTAATC
>VEPI01000072.1 GCA_012026935.1 Melioribacter sp.
TTAATTCTACGCAGAGATCTACGTCGTTAATTATAGTTCCGTTCCAATCCCAAATTATGTGTTTGTATTTTGTAATCATTGTAAAACAAATTTATTAAAAAACACCCTTACTCTGAAATATATTTTAATTGCTTCCATATTTCACAACACTTAATTTTCAATAGAAAATTTCCTTCGATTCCAAAAAACTTTCAGCGAAGAGTTCAATTCCACTTCCTTCAGTAGAAAAATCTTTCTTCCTATTCGGTAACATAGATCCATTCTTCCATTTGTAAATATTGCCAACAGAAAATTATTGATAAAAAATGTTAAGGAAGATTTTCCCCTTACTAGCATAAATAAACAATAATGTACTTCGTTATTGTCAAAGAAATATCTACCGGAAAGATTATTGATAAAGCTGAACTTGCCGCGACCGGTAATATCGGCAGTGAACTTGCTCACCTTGCCTGGTTAACAATAAGACAATTAGAAAATAAATATCCTTCAGATAAATACAACGTAACATACCAAGAATCAGATAATTGGGAAAGCCTTCTTGAAAAACTAAAAGACAATTTAGAAACCAACGATGAAGTTTTTACAATGTCCGGTTCCCGTACTTATGTACTTATGGTAAGTGTTTGTGCAATGATTGCCGGAATAATTCTCATGTTCATTCTTCTTGTCATCCGACTAATATACAATCCTTTCCTTTTCATTTTAGGTATAATGATTTTTTCTATGTATTTCTTTTTCGATTTCAAAAGATGGATGAAAAAAGGAATTCAAAAAATTCAAATAGATAGAAATGGATTAACAATATTCCGTGGCAATGAGAATAAACAAACAAGAATTGATAAAAACCAGATAACCGGAATAAATGTATTTAAAAAACTTAATCGTAGAGTAGTAAATATTCTTCTGGGCGGCCAAGCAAATTCTTCTCTTCCCGGAGTTACTCTTTTTTCAGGACCAAGAATTAGAATTACAGACGATGCATTCAATGAAGCCGAGTTTGGAATATTTATGAATAAACTTTTGGAATGGAAAATAAATTAAAACATAAAAATATTTTGCGGAGACTATTATGAAAAAATATTTCTTTTTTCTGTTACCGTTTATTCTATTATTATTCATTTTACTTGGGGAGTTATCAACTCTTAAAGCGCAACCACAATACTACACAGTTTCAGTATGTAGACTGTGTTACACATCGCAAGAAAACGGATACGGCAGATGCGCTGTTTGTCGTAAAACCGTTAGTTCAAGAAGTAAAAAAGCAAAAATATGTGTTGATTGCTGGGTGAAAAAAGGCGGATTATGGAACATTGAGTGTTGGTTTGACAAAGAAAATACAGCAGGAGGTGATTATGCAAGGTTATGCGGTGATTGTGCAGCAAAGAATGAGTGTATTGTCTGCAATAAAAAACTCAATAGTGGAGATATTTCAAATGAAGACGGCAGACAAGTTGTTGAAAAATATACAATTAAAGTTACCGTCCCCGGCAAGAAAGAAGAATTTTGGAAGTACTGGAATTCCGCAACAGCGGCATACCAAAAACAGAATTATGAAGAAGCATTAAATTATTTTAAAAAATGTGATGAGATAATTCCGGATGGTCCAGCATGTCAGATTGGAATGTGCCTAAGAGCATTAGAAAGATATGATGAAGCAATAAAATATTTTGACATTGCAATAAAGGACGATCCGACTTTCAGCGATTCATACTATAACAAAGGTCTGGCTATGGCGGCATTAGGAAAAATGGCCGAGGCGGAGCCATTATTGAAAAAAGCGATAGATCTTAATACTCAAGAGAGCTATGCTTATTTGCTTTTTGCTTTATTAAGAGAAACCAATTATAAGGATTTCGACCAAGCTATTAAATACTATGAAAAGGGATTCGAACTTTCTCCCAGCACTTCAAAGTTCAGAGGTAATCTCATTAATCTTTACCAGCAAGCCGGAAAATTTGATGACGCATTAAGACACACCAATATTACATGCGAACTCTTAGATAATAATATAGAATCTTTGAATACAAAGGCGGAACTATTGTTTAATTTCAGTAAGTGGAACGAAGCTGTTCCGGTCTACCAAAAAATTATTTCAATGAATCCCAACAATGTTCATATAGCATATTACTTTCTTGGTTTATGTCAATATCAGATAAAGGAATTTGAAAACGCGAGAGACAATTGGGAAAAAACTATTGAGTTGGACGAAAACAAAAATCCCGAAACATATTCCTGCCTTGCTGTTTGTGAAATGAAGTTAAATAATCCGGCTGATGCAAAAAAATATTGTGAAGAAACAATAAACAGAATTAGTCGCGAGAGTTCATTTATCTACTATAATCTTACCTGTGCCTACTCTCTTATGAACGAGTTAGATAAAGGATTAGTGTTTCTTGAGAAAGCGTTAAAGACCGGACAAGTTAATATTGATTATATGGAATCTGATGCTGATTTAACAAATGTGCGGACTGCAAAAAAATATAAAGAATTGGTTGATAAATATAGAAATAGTAATCTAATCAATACAAATACTACAGAGAAAAAAAGGGAAGAAACCAAAGAACAAAAGAAAGAAGTGGCGGTTGACCAAAAGATGGAGGCGGTAGTTAAAGAGCCGGGCAATATTCTTGTAAATGAAACCTTTAATAATAATAAAACAGACTTTGGCTTGAATAATTATTGGAAATTAAATAACGGTATGCTGACTTGTTCTTATGGTAAAAAATCAATATTACATAGTACTAGAATTAGTGAAGAATATAAAGATTGTACAATAGAGGTAAATGCACGCTGGGATGAGCGGGCAAAGAACTATGGCTTTGGAATTCAGTTTGGATATAAGGGGGACGAATATTATACTTTTAGTATTTCCCCTGATGGGCACTACAAATTATCACATTGGGATGGGGCAGAATGGAATAGTTTAATTCCTTGGACAAAAACAGACCTTATTAAAAATGGATTCAACAATTTAAAAGTTTCTTGTTTAGGAAAAAACATTTATGCATATCTCAATAATAATCTTGTGGTAAATACTAAGATTGATTCTTTCTCCGGTGGTAAAGTTGGGTTAGTTTGCTCGGGTGATCTTAATGCTTCTTTTGATGACTTTGTAATTTATAAAAATTGAGATCAATAACTCACTTAATTACATATAATTAAATCATAGGCAATTCTTTAT
>VEPI01000006.1 GCA_012026935.1 Melioribacter sp.
GAATGGATGAAGTGGGAACACCATTTTGCATCACTGTTGATACACAAACTTTGCAGGATGAAACTGTTACCATACGTAATCGCGATTCTATGGAACAAGTTCGTATTTCTATTAACGGATTATTAAATTTCTTGTTAGAAAAGTTGCGATAAGACTTTAGTAGAGACACACTAAATTATCTCTAATTTTATCACTAAATAGAAGTTGAAATGTCTTACACTATTTATGATATTCAAGAACGATCGCCTGTTGTTGCCGAAAAAATTGAGAAGTATATAAAAACTAACAAGATCAAAGTCGGAAAGAAAGGACAAATTTCAGATAAATCTTATCTGATACTTCTTGATTTATTTTCAAGTCAGGAAGAAATTAAAAATGATAAAAAAAACGGTAAACCAGTCAATGTTTTAAATGATCTTAAAATTCAAATCAATCATAAACCTATTTTTAAAAGTCAAGATCAAAGGATTTCATTATTTCACGATGACGCGATTAGCTTCTTAAAGAGTTTGCCAACGGCAAGCGTTGATATTATTATTACTGACCCTGCATATTCAGGAATGAATCAAAGATTAAAACTTGGTCGTGGAAAAATAATCGGAAAATATGCTGATGCAGGCAAAGATGGTGCAAAATGGTTTGAAGAATTTCATGATACAGTAGAAAACTATAAAACATTTTTACAGCAATGTTATCGTGTACTGCGAAACAATCGTCACATTTATATTATGTTCGATTCTTATTCGTTGCTTTCACTTGCCCCGATAGCCCGCGATGTGTTTGAAGTGAAAAATGTTTTATGCTGGGACAAAGCAAATATAGGATTAGGTCATTATTTCAGAAGAAGGCACGAATTTATTTTATTTGCAAGCAAAGGCAAAAGACATTTGAACTCGAAAAGTATTCCTGATGTGTGGAAAATAAAAAGAGTTGTTTCTTCCGAATATCCGACACAGAAGCCCACAGAAGTTTTTGAATTAATGCTTAAAGGAAGCGCTGAAAAAGATTTTGTTGTTTGTGACCCTTTTGTTGGAAGTGGCTCATCTGCTATTGCTGCAATAAAATCTGACTGCATGTTTATAGGATGTGACACTTCTGAAAAAGCAATTTCTGTCTCAAAGGAAAGAATTAAACAGTTTTTAAAAAATAAAACGGATTTGTACCAGAAGTCATCTCTTTTGGGTGATGATGAGGCAATAACAAAATTATTCTTAAATGGCGAATCTAAGTAAAACAAGAACCGTATTTGCTTTTACCTCTCCTCGGACAATTGAAAAAATTATTCCTGAAATTCAGGTTTTAATTAAATCGTTTGCAGGGCATGAATGGAATACAGAAACACAAATCGCTTTCTTTCATGAATTATTCGCTTCGGAATTTTATGAAGGCGATAAAATGCCCAAAAATATTTCCCTTGCCGCAAGAGATAGAATTACAAGAGCACCCAAAGCATTAGGTTTTGTTGACCTCCGCCCAAGAATTGCTTTAACTGAAGCAGGGGAACAATTATTAAGTGGAAGGAGAACAAGCGAGGTAATCGCCCGGCAACTCTTAAAATTTCAATTATCATCTCCATATCATAAAATTCCTGCTAACAGAGGTTTTAATGTTAAACCATACTTGGAATTACTACGGTTAGTGAAAGAACTCGGTAATATTTCAAAAATGGAAATTGCAATTTTCTTCGTTCAACTAACTCACTACAATAAATTTAATTCTATTGTTACTGCGATTAAAGAATTTAGAAAAGATATTTCAAAACAAGAGGCAAATCGTAAAGTATTTGTTGATAAAATATTTACAAAGGAAATCTTAAAAATTTATTCAGAAGAAATAAAAGCAAATGATTTAAAAACTCGAGAGAGTGGCGATGCCTCACTTGCAAAATTTATTCAAACAAAGAAAAACAATCATATTGATTATGCCGATGCCTTTATGCGCTATTTGAGAGCAACACAATTTATTTCATTTGATAAAAAAACATTTAGAATGATTGTTGCACCGTCCCGTGTTGCAGAAGTAGATTATGTTTTGAAAAATATTGAAAGAAAAGCGAAAGCATTTAAAACAGATGAGGATTATAAAAAATATCTTTTCAATCCTTCTTCACTATCATTACTTACTGATGATAGAAAATATCTTGAGAGACAATTTGCAAAATTATCCGTAAGGTTTGATACGAGAGCAAGTGTCGAACAGTTGAAAGATTTATTAGAAGCAACGGAAAATAAAATGATTTTCGAGGCAAATCAGCTTGCGGAAGTTAAATTGAAAAACTATAAAGAGTTTGATGATATAATTGAAGTGTTTGGAAAAATTCAGAAGAAAGAAATTCCTGACGCTCCGCTCTATTTTGAATGGAATATCTGGCGAGCATTAGTGATGATAAATTATGCGCGACACGTTAGTGGCAATTTTAGATTTGATTTAGATGGCATGCCTTTGAATACAGCCCTAGGAAACTTGCCTGATATTGAAGCAGAGTATGACGGATTTAAAATGATAGTTGAAGTTACTATATCAAGTGGAAACAAGCAGTATGAAATGGAAGGCGAACCTGTAGCCCGACATTTTGGTAGGGTTCAGAATAATACTGCTATCCCTGTTTACTGTTTGTTTATCGCGCCCAAAATTAGTGAAGGTGCTTTGGCACACTTTTTCAATTTGAATCGAATGAATACAAAAACATATGGTGGCAAAACAAGAATTGTTCCAATGAATTTGAGTCAATTCATTTCCTTTATTACCATAGCAAAGGAGAAAAATTTTAACAACTCGAATATTTTAAAATCTTACCTTGATTTTATAATTCAAAAAAATTTATTACTGGACGATGAAGTTGTTTGGTCGCAACAAATACACGACTCAATTCCTAATTGGGTAAGTTGAAAATCAAAGACGCACTCAGTGTGTCTCAAAATATTACTCGCTAAATATATATTCTCTTCTATTTAACTTTTCCTATTTTCCGTCGTATCATCTAAT
The DNA here is from genome assembly GCA_012026935.1 of Melioribacter sp. Lineage (GTDB taxonomy): Bacteria > Bacteroidota > Ignavibacteria > Ignavibacteriales > Melioribacteraceae > Fen-1258. Next base: position 2,986 of record VEPI01000006.1, read on the forward strand.
GAAAAAAGAAAATTCTGAATGCAGAACCAAATTAATGTTGGACAATTGAACGAACTGATTCTTAAAGCGATTAATGGAGACGCAAAAGCCTTTGAAAGAATCGTCAGAGATAATTATAGGTTTGGCTATGCAGTTGCTTTCAAAATATTATACAATGAAGACGATGCTAAAGATGTTGTTCAAGACTGTTTTATAAAAATTTGGAAACACTTAAATGAGTATAACAAGAAAATAAAGTTTACAACGTGGATGTATAAAATTGTTGTGAACTTATGTTTTGACAAATTGAAATTGCAAAAGCGGAAAAGAAATATTTTTAAGAATTACGATGAAGATTCTGATGATAATACTCCAAGCAAAATTGATCTTGAAAATGATTTAACAAATAAAGAACTGGCAGAGATGATAAAACATTTTGCAAACGGACTATCAGAAAAGCAAAAAACGGTTTTTATTCTTAGAGACATGGAAGATTTATCAATAGAAGAAGTTTCGGAAATAATGAATATCTCCTCAAGTTCAGTTAAGACGAATCTTTTTTATGCAAGACAAAGTATCAGAAAGAAAATAATAGAATGGGAAAACAAATGAAGAACTGTGGACAAATAAAAGAATTAATCTCTTCAAAACAACTTGATGAATTAACTCCCGGCGAGAGAAATTTTATTGAAGAACATATTTCATCATGCAACGAATGTAAAAGTATTTATGAGACGATTATGAAGGCAGATAATGTGATTGCAAAAATGAAAACCACGAAGCCCGTTTTAAGCAACGAAGAATTTCTTATTGAAGCAATTATGCAAAAAGTAAACAAACCGCACTCCTCCCAAAACAAAGAGGCTGAATATTATTTTTATGACAAACTATTGCTGTTTGTTTCTCATAAATCAGTGCGATACGCATTAACGATAATCTTATTTGTAATGATGTCACTTTATATGTTCGAAGAATATTCCGCAGTTAAAGATATTACCCGGCTGGAAAGTCAATTGAACAAAATTGCACAGGTCAATAATACAAAGGCCGAAATTATTTCCTTTGATAATATTCTACTCAAATTCTTTTATGATGCATATAAATTTGCCCGCGGAAATTCATCTTATGTTAAGTTGACTAAAGACTGGCTTCTTGTAAATAAAAAAGATTTAAGAAATCTTTTATTAGACTATGAAAAATTAGATGAACCAACAAAGGTGAAAATTAAGTCATTACAAAGTGAGTTGTTGAATCCAAAAGAGATGATCTTTTCAAAAACAGAAAGCGGAAAGATGAAAACACTGCAACTTGAGATTGACAGATTAAATAATGAACTGCAAAAAATTAAATCGCACGGAGGCAAATAAAATGAAGATGAAATATTACTTGACGCTTTTAACGTTTGTGTTGAGCATGATTTTAAGCTTTTCGGGATGTAGAGAATATAAAACCACAACAAAGATTAACAGCGACGGCTCTTGCGATAGGACTGTGATAGTAAAAGATAAAACTGTTTTGCCGGATAGTATTGTATTTCCAATTCCAGCAGATAAAAGCTGGAAGATAGAAAGGACAAAAGCCAAGGACGATTCAACTCAAACAATTTACAAAGCGACAAAACATTTTGATGATGTAAATAGTATTAACAATGAATACCTAGACAAGAGCAAGATAGGAATTCGAACAAACCTCGATAAAAAATTTAGATGGTTCTACACTTATTTTACTTACGAAGAAACCTATCAATCATTTTTCCCGTTCAAAAAGATTCCGCTTAATGAATTTCTTACTAAGCAGGAATATGAATTATACTTAAAGAATGATACAACCAAAGTATTTAAAAAGAGATTAGAAAAATATGCGGAAGAAAATTATTTCGAATATTTCTTTGATGAATTTTTATCATTACTGAAAAAAAATAAAATTGCGGATTTAACCCCCGACTTTGTTGCATCAAAGAAAAGTGTTCTTTTTGAACACATTAGTGAACACGGGGACAAAACAGAAGACCTTATGAAGTATTTGGAGAAAGTCCTGGGAACTAAATCTGTATGGAAATTAAGAACAGGAATAGACAACATTGTAAAATCAATCTTAGAAAAAATGGATCAATTCAGTACTGCAAACGGATCTTATAAAAATGAAGTTGCAATGCCCGGTATTATATTAAATACAAATGCCAAAACCGTTGAAGGCAACAAAGTTATTTGGGAATTTGACGAAGATAGATTTTGCTACGAAGATTTTACAATGCAGGTTGAAGCAAGGTTTGTAAACACATGGGCTTTTATTGTTAGCGGAGTTATTGTACTTGTGGCAATCGTTTTGTTAGTTCTTCCTAAATTGAGAAGAAAAAAAGTAGTGTAAGAATTTAATATTTGAGACGTCATTTATGGCGTCTCAACTTAATTTACACCAAACCAATCTAGGCATGATTTGTCAATTTGCTGATTCTCATTCTTCAGTTGATACGATGGAATGTCGTATTGCTCGCCGAAGATGATTAATTTTTTCTTTGAATCAATATCCATCTTAAAACAGGGACCGAGTGCCTCTGGAATAGTTTTTAGAATTGCACCGGAATTAAGAGTGCGCATAATGTCGGAAAGAATTTGATCGCCGGCATAATATCTTATTAGTGCGCTTAAACTTCCGTTCGAGATAACCAAAGATTCATTTAGACAACGGGAAATTAGATCGCGCATAAAATCATCTAAAGATTTTTTCCAATTTGAATTTTTCAAAATTGTACAATTAAGATTTTGCGCAAAAATTCTTCCACGTTGATATGGTAATCTCGTTAAATCTTTATCGTTCCAAAATTCGTTGATTAGGCGTTCATTTTTTTCATATCTCATAGGGGAAGTAAAATAAGTTTCGAGAATTACATTGTATTGATCAACATATTCTTCTAATGAAATTAATTTTGAGCGAAGCAGTAATAGTTCGGAATAATAATCCGTAAATCCTTCTTTGAACCAATATACAAGCTGTTCAGGATCAGCAAACTGAATTTTATCTCCGATCCAAATATGAAAAATCTCGTGGGCAAGTAACCGCTTCATTCTAAGATCTATAGTTCGGTTCTTTGATAAGAAAAGTGCGTAAGAATTTGTCCGTCCGGTTCCGGTCTGATCATTACCGCCCGATAACGGCAGGACGGTAATTAAGAAAAACGGAAAATTGTTATCATTCCAAAAATCTCTTTCTGTTTTTGTTATGGTAGAATATAGATCAGCGAATTGATCGTCGGAAAATTTCCATGAACCTCGTATCGCAGTATAAACAGGATTATTTCCAATCATCTTTTTAATGATGCGAAAATCGCCGGCAGCAAAGAGAGAGCGCTTAAATTTCCACAAAGGCATTTTAGTCTCTTGAAATTTTTCGTTGATGCCGAAACTGGTTGCAATATTCCAGTTTGAAGGCATATGATTCCATACTATGCGGATATTTAATTCTATGCTGGAATCCCATGCCGGAACGATAAAAAATGTTTCGCCAAAGAAATGAATGTATTGTTTACTAATTATTGCCATGTTTTGATTACCAAGTTCAAGATCACCGTCACGAACTTCTTCAACTTGATAATAAATTCTTACGGATGTATTTGGAGAATACTTTACAATTTTTAATTCGGGTTTGTCGCTATCCTGTATGTATGTATTTGATGAAAGAGGTTTTAAAAATTTTATTCCGTTAATATCAGAACTACTTCCAAAATTATTTGGTAAAATAATTTTTGTTTCTCCCGACCGATCACCTGTAAACTCAAGAACAACAATGAGCCTGAAAGCATCAATATCGTAGAACGGTTCTATGGAATAATTAATATCGGGTTGCTGGGATATTTTTTTTGAGTCGCTTTCGTATAAATTAACTGATCCGGATGAAATCTCCGGCAGCAAGGACCTTAATGAAGTGAGTCCGTATGATTGAATATTTACTAATATAAGCTGTAATACAAAGATTATAAAACGGTAGCTCTTCAAATCTATTGTTTATCCTTCAAAATCAATCCTATTATAATAAAATCTGATACTGATTTGAAATACTATTTTTTATGCAGTTAACTAATTAGTAAAAATTTGAATCCATTAAATGAAATTAATCGGAGAATAGATAACTTTTAGAAATTAAGACCGTCTTAATATTCGCATAAAAAGAGAGAATTTCATAATATTGACTCATCAAATTACCTCTGAAAAATCATTTCTAATAATTTATAAGGAGCGGATTTAATGAAACGCAAACTCGTAATAATCATGATGTTTATTGGATTTGTCGGTCTATCTGCACAAGCCAAAAAGATTGAGTTCCAACAGTATAAGTTAGATAACGGATTGAATGTAATCTTACATCAGGATAACACAAATCCCATAGTAAATGTATCGGTACTCTACCATGTGGGAAGCAAAAATGAAGACCCGGCAAGAACAGGTTTTGCACATTTCTTTGAGCATTTGATGTTTGAAGGATCTCCAAATATTAAACGCGGCGAGTATATGAAAATAATTGAATCAGCGGGAGGAGAATTAAATGCAAATACCTCTTTTGACAGAACTTATTATTTTGAAACCCTTCCGTCAAATCAACTTGAACTTGGTCTATATATGGAATCAGAAAGGATGCTTCAATTAAAAATTGACAGTACTGGAGTAGAAACGCAACGTAAAGTGGTTAAGGAAGAAAGAAAACAATCGTTAGATAACAGACCTTACGGAACTTTGGTAGAGAAAATATTCAGCAATGCTTACAAAGTCCATCCATACAGATGGATGCCAATTGGTTCTGCTCAATATATTGATCAAGCAAAAATTGATGAGTTTATTTCTTTTTATAAAAAATTCTACGTACCGAACAATGCTACCTTAACAATTGCAGGAGATATTGATATTGCAAAAACAAAAGAATTGATAAAAAAATATTTCGGAGAAATTTCTAAAGGAAAAGAAGAAATTACCCGGCCGACAGAAGTTGAACCAATGAAGACGGCAGAGGTTAGAGAAATAGTTTATGATAAAGTTCAACTTCCGTTAGTGGCGCAAGCTTATCACATGCCGGCACAAGGCACACCGGATTATTACTCACTAAGCATGCTAACTACTCTTTTATCCGGCGGGGAAAGTTCAAGATTAACAAAGGAAATTAAGGACAAACAACAAAAAGCGTTACAAGTAGGATCTGTTCCATTTGCTCTTGAAAATCCGGGATTGTTCATAACTTTTGGTCTGTGTAATGTTGGCGGTAAAGCGGAAGATTTGGAAACCGCAATTGATAATGAAATTGAAAAGGTAAAAAAAGATCTAGTTAGTGAAACGGAATTTCAAAAAGTAAAAAATCAAATTGAAAGCAGTTTTGTCACGAGATATTCAACTGTTGCGGGAGTTGGAGAAAGCCTTGCTAATTATTCAGTTTACTTTGGCGATCCCAATCTTATTAATACGGAAATTCAGCGCTTTATGAAAGTTACACGCGAAGATTTGAAACGAGTTGCCAATAAATATTTAACCAAAGAAAACAGAGTTGTTCTTTACTATTTGCCTAAATCAATGGAAAAGAAATGACGAAGTCATTCCGATCCCGCAAAGCGGGAGAAGAATCTCTTTTTACTCAGTCTAATAAAATTTGAAAATATAATGGAGTTAAAATGAAACGTATTCTGATATTATTTTTATTCTTGAGCATGGCAGCAGTATCTTTTGCTCAAGTTGATAGAACAAAATTTCCGCAAGCAGGGCCGGCACCGGAAGTTAAAATAGGCAATGCAGAATCTTTTGTGTTACCCAATGGTCTTAAAGTATTTGTAGTTGAAAACCATAAACTTCCTAAAGTTACATTCAGCCTTGTCCTTGATCGAGATCCAATTGTTGAAGGTAAAAGTGCAGGATACACATTAGCTGCGGGTGAATTATTACGTAAAGGAACTAAAAACAGACCTAAAGACAAGCTTGAACAAGAAATTGATTTTCTCGGCGCAGATTTAGGTACATCTTCAACAAGTGTTTTTGCTTCCGGATTATCAAAATACACCGATAAGATCATGAATATAATGGCAGATGTAATTTTGAATCCAGACTTTAAGCAAGAAGAACTTGATAAGATTACCAAAGAAGCTTTATCGGGATTAGCTTATTCAAAAGATGATCCGGATGCAATTTCAAACCGCGTTGAAAAAACACTAATATATGGTAAAGAACATCCTTATGGAGAATTTGAAACAGAAGAAAGTGTTAAATCAGTAACACTTGATATGTGCAAAAAATATTATGAAACATATTTTAGACCTAATATTTCTTACTTGGCAATTGTAGGTGATATCAATAAAGCGAAAGCTAAAACTCTTGTAGAAAAATACCTTGGTAAATGGGAGAAAAAAGATGTTCCTAAAAACACATTTACTAATCCTAAAGCGCCAATCGTAAATAAAGTTGCATTGGTTGATAGATCAAATTCAGTTCAGTCGGTAATATCAATATGTTATCCTGTTGATTTGGCAATTGGAAGCGAAGATGCAATGAAAGCAAAAGTTGCAAATTTAATTCTTGGTGGAAGCGCAACAGCCAGATTATTTATGAATCTTAGAGAAAGCAAAGCATATACCTACGGTGCTTATTCAAGTTTAAATCCGGATAAACTTGTTGGAAGTTTCAATGCATCTGCAAAAGTAAGGAATGTTGTTACCGATAGTGCTGTTACAGAAATGTTCAACGAAATGAAAAAAATTAGAAACGAGAAAGTCACTGAAAAAGAACTTCAGAGTGCAAAAAATTTATTATCAGGAAATTTTATACGTAGTTTAGAGCAGCCGGCTACCATTGCAAGTTTTGCCATCAATACAGCACGCTATAATCTGTCAAAAGATTATTACAAAAATTATTTGAAAAATCTAAATGCTGTTACTGTAGATGATGTTCAGACCATTGCAAAAAAATATATCAAGCCGAATAATGCTATTGTTTTTGTTGTCGGAAACGGTGAAGAAGTTGCCAAGAACCTTTCCAAATTTAGTGTAAGCGGAAAAATTGATTACTACGATGTGTTCGGTGAAAAAGTTGATCCAAATGTAAAGAAAGTACCGGAAGGAGTTACGGCAGATCAAGTATTGAGCAAATACGTTGAAGCAATTGGTGGTAAAGAAAACATTCTCAAGGTGAAAGACAAAACAACTAAAATGTCGGGTGCAATGCAGGGTATGAACATTACTATGACGCAAATTCAGAAATCGCCGAATAAATTTTATCAACTTATTGACTTTGGAGTTGGACAACAGTCAATGATATTTGACGGCGAAAAAGGAAAGATGAGTGCTATGGGACAAGAACAAGCTATGCCGCCCGAACAAACCGAGCAAATGAAGATGGGTTCTCTTTATACAATGTTAGAATACAAAGAGAAGGGGATTAAATATGAATTAACGGGAATGGAGACGATCAATAATAAAGATGGTTACAGAGTTTTGTTTACATATCCTTCAGGCAAAAAAAATACAAATTATTATGATGTAAATACCGGATTACTTTTAAGACAGACTTCCGAACAAGGCGGCAATGTTCAAACTGTTGATTTTGATGATTACAGAGATGTTCAAGGCGTTAAATATGCATTTAAAATGAGCGTTGGTACACCGAACGGAACTGTTGACCTAATTACTAGTTCAGTTGAAATAAATACAAACCCAAATGACTCGCTTTTTGAGGTAAAATAAAACATTTCCGGCAAATCGCTATAAGCCCAACTTCTACCGGAGTTGGGCTTCTTTTTTCCCCACAAATATTTTTTTATTAAACGGAACTTTTATAAGTTTGGAAACGACTTATACAATATATGTTTCCAGTGGAACCATTATTGGACAAATGGTGTTTTAAAATAAGCATTAAACAGAGAAAAAATGATTCGAGATATTGAAATAAAAGAAAGAATTCTTCAAACAACCAAAGAAATGTTTTATAAGTTCGGTTACTCAAAAGTAACCATGGAAGAAATAGCTGCCGATTTAGGTATAAGTAAAAAAACCCTGTATAAACATTTCTCAAACAAAGAGCATATTTTAAAAGAGATTGTTAACGGAGCTAAATGCGAGATTGAAACATATGTTGATAATTTGATTGAAGACAAACAAACAGAGTTTATTACAAAGCTTCAGAATTTTATGGCGTTTGTAGTTTCTCATTTTTCACGGTTATCAAATCCGATTGTTCAAGACCTTGTAAAAAACCAACCCGAAGTATGGAAAGAAATTCAGGAGTTCCGTAAAAAAAATGCTCACGATTGTTTTACGCGATTAATAAATCAAGGAATTAAAAACGGAATTTTTAGAGATGATATTAACAGTGAAGTAGTGACCATGCTTTATTTCTCTGCTGTCCACGGAATGCTGAATTTGGAAACACTTTCGCAATTACCAATCACTGCCGATGAAGCATACAAGATAATTGTCAGAGTTCTTTTTGAAGGGATCTTTACTTCTGAAGGCAGGAAAAAATTCAAAAACAAAATTCAATAAAAGATAATTATGGAGAATCAATAATATGTACAGATCTAAACGCAATGTAATTTTTTGGATTGCCATTTTGCTATTGTTCAATTTTAAAATTAATGCTCAAGAAAAACTTTCACTTACAATTGAACAAGCAATAGAAATCGGTTTACAGAACAGTAAGACACTTCATTCATCGCTAATGAAAGTAAAATCTGCCGATGCCAGAATTAGTGAAATGAATGCAATGAGATTACCATCACTTAAACTTTCAGCCAACTACAGAAAACTCAGCAGTGTTGAACCTTTCTCAATTCAAGGTCCAACCGGCCCGATTACTATTGCACCGTCAATTCTCGATAACTATACAACTATGTTGACACTTTCTCAGCCGTTGTTTACGGGATTTAGATTATTGAGCAATTCAAATATAGCTGAGTATACCGCAGGTTCTACTAATGAAGAATTTAACAAAGACAAAGTAGAACTTATATTCAATATTAAGAATGCATATTGGTCATTGTTCAAAGCAATTCAGTTACAAAAAGTAATGGATGATAATGTGCTAATGGTAAAAGCTCACGTTGAAGACGCAAAAAATTTATTGAAAGTTGGAATGATGACTCAAAACGATGTACTTAAACTCGAAGTGCAACTTTCCGATATGATGTTCAAACAAGTTGACGCGGAAAACGCCGTAAAACTTTCTGCGGTAGCGTTAAATAGTGTTCTGAGTATTCCGCTAACAACTAATATTGAAATATTGTCTTCTGCAAATTTAACCATGGTGAATTACAGTGAATTAAATAAATTAATCGGTGAAGCAGTCGAACAGCGTCCCGAATTAAAATCTGCCGATTATCGCATCAAAGCAAGCGAAGCGGGAGTAACAATGGCGAAGTCATCGTGGTATCCGCAAATTAGTTTGTATGGAAATTATTATTACAGCAGACCCAACCAGAGAATCTTTCCTTCCAAAGATGAATTTAAAGATACATGGGATGCAGGCGTGAACTTAAGTTTAAATGTTTGGGATTGGCTTACAACGGCTCATCAAACAGAACAAGCCCAAGCAACTTTAGCCCAAGCTGTTGATGGATTGGGAATTATAAAAGACAATATAACACTTGAAGTTACTCAAAATTATTTATCCGTTAATCAAGCAAAAAGAAAAATTGATATATCGGAGTTAACCGTTAAACAGGCAACAGAGAATATGAGAATGACTGCTGATAAATTTAAGAATGGACTTGCGCTAAGTTCGGATGTAATTGATGCGGAAACTTCTCAATCCACGGCTAAAATTAATTACACGAATTCAATTGTTGATTATGAACTTGCAAAAGCAAAATTAGAAAAATCAATTGGTAAATAAAAAATTAATTATTTGGAGATATAAATCATGAAGCAATGGAAAACAATAGTCTCGGTTATAGTGATTCTTGCAATCATAATTTCCATACTGTTTATAAACAAAAGAAAAATGGCTGCAACAACAGCGGGCGGAATAAAAGATGTTTATTACGTCTCGGTAGATAAAGTTGAAAAGAAAAATCTTTCGGAAATCTTATCACTTGTTGGAAATATTACGGCCAACAATGATGTTAATATAATTTCAGAAGCCGCTGGAAAAATAACAGGTGTGTTTACAAAAGTCGGCGATTATAAACAAGCCGGCTCGGTTCTTTTTCAAGTTGATGATGAATTAAAGAAAGCCGCTTTTATGAGCGCTGAAGCAAATTATGAAAAAGCAAAAAAAGATTATGAAAGATTTAAAACTCTTTATCAGCAAAAATCAGTTTCCGATTCTCAATTAGATCAGGCTAAACTTGGCGCTGCTATGGCAGAAGCTCAATACATTGTAGCGAAAAGACAACTTGAAGACACACAAATAAAAACACCGATTTCCGGTTATGTATCTGCACGCTATGTTGATTTAGGTTCAATGGTCCAAGGTGCGCCTCAAGCCACTCTTGTTGCAAATATTGTTGATATCGGAAGATTAAAAGTTAAACTTAATCTTGCAGAACGGGATGCATTCCTAATAAAAACGGGAGACCAAGTAAAAGTTACGGTTGATGTTTATCCTGGAATAACTTTTAACGGAAGAATAGAATCGGTTAGTTCAAAAGGAGACGACGCTCATACTTATCCTGTGGAGATTAGCATAAATAATGAAAGAGTTCATCCTCTTAAAGCAGGTATGTTTGCTCGAGTTGAATTTACATCAATCAAAAATAGAGAAACAATTGTCATTCCTAGAGAAGCTCTGGTTGGCAGTGTAAAAGAACCGCAAATTTTCGTTGTTGAAAACGGAATTGCAAAACTCCGTAATTTAACTGTTGGCAGTCAGTCCGGAATTTATGTTCAAGTATTGCAAGGATTGATGGAAGGTGAAACAATAGTTATAAACGGACAAAATAATTTAGTGGATAATTTAAAAGTTGAGATAGTTAATAAGTAAAAAGGATTTTTAAAATGACAATTACAGAATTATCAATAAAACGACCGTCGCTTGTAATCATTGTGTTTGCCGCGCTGATTGTTCTGGGTCTGTTCGCATTTCGCCAGTTGAAATATGAATTGCTGCCTAAAATTTCTCCGCCGATTATAACGATTACAACAATTTATCCCGGGGCTTCGCCTAACGAAGTTGAAACCGGTGTTACTAAAGTTATAGAAGATGCCGTTTCCGGTATGGACAAAGTATCATCGGTGCGTTCTTCATCATCTGAAGGAGTATCGTTTGTAATCATAGAGCTTTTGCAGTCTGCTAATACGGATCTTTCACTTCAGGATGCACAAAGAAAGGTCGGACAGATTACAGCTGTTTTACCCTCAGGAACTAAAGCACCAACGATTTCAAAATTTGCACTTGATGAAATTCCGATTTTAAGAATGGGTGTATCTGCAGATATGGACTCAAGAGCATTTTATCAATTTGTGAAAGATAAAATTCAGCCGATGCTTTCAAGAGTTCCCGGCGTAGGACAGGTTGCACTCATTGGCGGTGAAGAAAGAGAAATAAAAGTTAATCTTGATCTTCAAAAACTTAGAGCGTATGGATTATCAATTCCGCAAGTAACTCAAATAATTAAATCTGCCAACCTGGATTTTCCCACCGGTAAGATAAAAGATAAAGACGGGCAGTTCATTGTACGAATTGCAGGCAAGTTGACCACTATTGACGACCTTAAAAATTTATCTATTGGTGAATCAAGATTAGGCGGCGAGATAAGGCTTTCGGACATAGCTGAGATAGAAGACGGAATAAAAGATTACACAAACATTGCACGTTTAAATTTCCGTAACACGATCGGAATTATTCTTCAGAAACAGACAGATGCAAATGCTGTTGAAGTTTCTAAGCTTGTTAGAAGCGAGATTGAAAGAATTCAAAGCGTTTACAAAGCGAATAATCTAAAATTTGAAATTGCGCAAGACGGATCTCTGTTTACAATTGATGCGGCAAATGCAGTTAAAGAAGATTTAGCTTTAGCCGTTCTTCTCGTTTCAATCGTTATGTTAATGTTCCTTCATAGCGTTAGAAATTCATTGATCGTACTTGTTGCAATACCTTGCTCTTTGATTTCTACATTCATAGTAATATGGGCATTGGGTTTTACTTTGAACTTAATGACTTTATTAGGACTATCACTTGTAGTGGGAATTCTTGTTGATGACTCTATAGTAGTTCTCGAAAATATTTATCACCATTTGGAGAAAAAAGAAGAGAGCAGAATTGCCGCACTACGCGGAAGAAATGAAATTGGCTTTGCAGCACTTGCTATTACATTCGTTGATGTTGCAGTTTTTCTACCGCTTACATTAGTCAGCGGTATTGTGGGAAATATATTGCGCGAGTTCTCTGCTGTTGTAGTTGCTTCAACATTAATGAGCTTGTTCGTATCATTTACTGTTACACCAATGCTTGCGTCCAGGTTTGCTAAGCTGGAAAGACTAACAAAAAGAACATTGCTCGGAAAATTTGCGGTATGGTTTGAAAAGAAATTTAAGGAGTTGACAGAAAAATATGTGGTTCTTCTTAATTGGGCATTAAAGAATAGAATAAAAGTTGCGATGTTAACTGTTGCAGCATTTATAGCAGCCTTTGCTTTAATTCCACTTGGATTTATTGGCGCCGAATTTATGACTCAAACAGACCGCGGAGAATTTGCAGTTACTTTAGAATTAGCTCCCGGAACAGCGATTGAAAAAACAAATATAATTTCTCAGCAAGTAGAAAAGATGATTGGTAAAATGCCGGAAGTTGAAAGGATGTATTCCAATGTGGGTGCATCTTCGGAAGGATTGGTTGGATTTTCATCAAGCAACACAACTGAAATTACCGTTACACTTGTTCCTAAAAATAAAAGAGCTAAATCCACCGATGAAGTAAGTAATGATATTAAACGGATAGTACAAACAATACCCGGTGTTAAAGTTCGTGTAAACCCGATTGGTATTTTTGGTGTAGCAAATCAAACTCCAATCCAATTGGTAGTAAGTGGTCCGGAATATAGTACGGTTCTTAAAACCGCATATGATTTCCAAAATATTATTAACAAAATCCCCGGTACCGCAGATGTACGACTTTCTGCTGAAGACGGAAATCCTGAAACAAGAATTGAAATTGACAGGAGAAAATTGACGAATTTTGGCTTATCTGTTGCTGAAATCGGACAAGCTCTTCAAGTAGCGCTTACAGGCGATGATAATTCAAAACTTAGAGACGGTGATACTGAATATGATATTAGAATTGCACTTGATCAATTTGACCGCTCGAAAACTGATAATCTTGGTAACATTAGTTTTATAAATAGAAAAGGACAGCAAATTTATTTGAAGCAGTTTGCAAATATTTTTCGCGCGACCGGTCCAACAAAGTTATCGCGTGATTCAAGAAGCCCGGCAGTTACGGTTTATGCTCAGGTTCAAGGAGGAAGGACAACCGGAGCTATATCGCAGGATATGGAAAAACAATTTAGAACTTACAAATTTCCGGCAGGTGTAACTTATACATTTCAAGGAGATGTTAAAAATCAACGCGAGTCTTTTAGTGATTTAGGTCTTGCAATGCTTGCGGCAATTCTTTTTACTTATATGGTTATGGTTGCTTTGTACGATTCATTCGTTTATCCGTTTGTAATTTTATTTTCAATTCCGCTTGCGATGATTGGCGCTCTACTGGCGCTTGGTCTAACATTGAAAGCATTAAATATATTTACGATTCTCGGAATCATAATGCTAACCGGACTTGTAGCCAAGAATGCAATTTTGCTGGTAGATAGAACTAACTTTATGCGTGCTCAAGGAGAAAATGTTGCAGAGGCTTTAATAGATGCAGTAAGAATGAGAATTAGACCGATCTTCATGACAACATTGACGATGATATTTGCGATGACTCCGATCGCTTTTTCAACAAGCTCCGGCGCTGAATGGAAATCCGGCCTTGCATGGGCGTTAATAGGCGGATTAATCAGTTCGCTGCTCTTAACATTGATCATTGTTCCGCTAGTTTATACTAAAGTTGAAGAATACCGAGTACGAATTCCTGTTCTATTCAAAAGAGTAAGTGAGCTTTTAAAAATTAAGAAAAGAAATGTAATCCCAAACTCAGTTGCAGAAGATTTGGGATTGAGTAAATAACGAACAGTATTTAGTGTTGAATATTTTAATTTATACTAAAGCCGTTCCAAAATTATCGGGACGGCTTTTTTTATATTTGTAATCATATTACTTATTTGAAATAAAATGAAAAAATAT
>VEPI01000110.1 GCA_012026935.1 Melioribacter sp.
TTCAGAATGCGGGATTTGTAATTCTGCTTTTACTGATGGCATTTATAATTTACAACGATATAATTAGTTTGTAATTAATAACCTTCGAGGTTAAAACATAGTAACCTCGAAGGTTCTATATAACTTTTCATTCTTCTATTCTATAATCAATTCTAATAATTGCAATATCTTTAATACCGTCACTGGCAGATGATTCGGGATGTTTTTTTATATATTCTTGTCGTTTCGTTTCGAAATACTCTATTATAGATCTAAATTCTTTTTTAACATATGCCATAGCTTCTTTATTCAGAATTTCATCCGCACCTTTTATTAAATCAATCTTTGTAATGTTCATATCATTTTTATTAAACAATACTTTAAAAGAAACAATTCCTTCTAATTTTTTCTCAAGAGCTATGGTAGGATAATCAGGTTTATTAGAAGTTATCAGCCAAGTGATATCAGGAATAGCTGGAAAAGTATCTGTAGATTCTTTTTTATCATCAAGATTAAACTTGTATGGTAACACAATCCATACTGATATTGGTTTTCCTTCATCAAGCGCCGGAGTAAATTTTGATTTCAACGCTGCATCCACAGCAGATTGATTTAATATCTCAGCTTCGCTTTTAATTACAATCGCTTTTTTAGGAGTTCCTTCTTTATCTACAAGAACCTTTACAAAAACCTTACCTGTAATTCCGGCTCGTTTTGCAACCTCCGGATATTCCGGTTTTGCAGATTCAATCATCTCGGGAAATTTTTGTACTTGCCTAAACTCGTTTACATCTGGATCTTCTAAATTCGATGGTGCTTTAATTCCCGGTGAAACAATTTCTGCTTCCTCATCTTTTTTGTTAGATGGAGGAGGTCCAAGTTCATTATACTTAAGTATCCTGGCTTCTGCTTTTTTTTCTAGGTCAAGCTTAAAAGCAACCGGTAAAATAACCCAAGCTTTAACCGGTTTATTATCTAGCATTGCCGGAGAGAATTTTGCTTTCTTCGCTGCTTGTAGTGCCGAATTATCTAATATTTCTTTTGCCCCTTGTTCAACTTTTGCTTTTTCAACATTTCCATTTTCATCAACAAGGACTTTTAAATAAACCGTTCCTTCAATTCCGGCGAGACGTGCAATTTCTGGATAAGATGGTTTAATCTTTGATATTAGTACCGGAACTTCATCAACTTCCATAAATCCGGATTCGTCAGATTTCTGTACTTTTGCTTTTTGCTGCGCTAAAACTCCAACTGCCGACAAAAGCAAAACAAGAAATATTAATTTCGTTTTCATTTTAACCTCATATGTTAGGTCTAACTATTATTTGTTTTGTTCTAAAATAACTGCCCGAAACATCAACCTGCGGTAAAGCATTCATAAGTAGTTCGAGCTTGTCGTTCTGCTTTTTAACTTCGCGCGTTAAATCAAAAAACTGAACTTTATACTCTTCCGATTTTGAATAAAAGAACATTGTTAGGATCAGAAGAATTACTGTAACGGAATAAGTTATTGCGGAAAAAATTTTTTTATTTATGGAACCGGTTGTTTGTTTTTCATTTAAGCTGTTGACGGAACGGAGAATCTTCTCATCAAGAGACAAAGGAAATTGTTCCGTAGAAGTTGTAAACACACTTCTAAATACATTCATCTTCTTGAAATGTTCACGAGCTTCTGTATCTTGAGATAGAAGCGAGAACATTACCGGTTCTTTTCCCTTTTCAAGTTCTCCGTCAAAGTAGAGATCTATCATCGTTATAATTTCATTCGAGTTCATTGTTAACTCACCTTCTTTTTAATTCTTTAATTCTTTTTTTTGAATAATTAATTCTTTCTAATTGTGATGAATCGTCCGCAGCAAGCTCTATTACTTTTTTATAAGCAAGAGATGCATTCCTCCAATCTTTGAGTTTCTCGTTAATCATTGCAATGTAAAATTGAGCATCAATATTACCCGGATTATAAATGAGTGCTTTTTCATAATTTTTTTTTGATTCTTTCAAATTATTTTTTGAATAATGAACTGCCGCAATTTGATTGTAGATATAACCGATCTTGTTTAACTGCATCAGCTTCAAAGCATTATGAAACGATTCGATGGATCTTTTAACTGAATCCATCTTTGCATAAGCAAAGCCAAGATTTACAAAGTAAGTCGGGTTATCATCAAGTGCCGCTGCTTTTGTGTAAGCGGTTACCGCCGAATCATAATTGCCCAAATTAAAATGAACAAAACCAAGATGATCAAAATAGTTTGCATCATTAGTATCTAACAAAACTGCATTAGTATAAAAATTTGCTGCCTCTCTGTATAGTTTTAATCTTTCATAACACAATCCGGATTTAAAATGGAAGTCGGCATTTTCCGGACGGAGTTTTCTTGCCATACTATAAAGAACATTTGCATCATAATATTTTTGAAGACTAAATTTATTTGAAGCTAGTAAGCTTATGGCCGGAATATATTCCGGGTTTATTGCAACGGAATGTTCCAAGTGTTTTGTTGCAAGTTCTGCAGCATTTGGATCAGGAGACATCAACATTGCATAACCTAAATAGTAGCTGCTTAGAAAATCATTTCCATTTAGTTTGTAAAGTTTGTCAAACATCTGAATCGCTTTTCCATATTCTTTCCTATCGAAATCAATCAGGCCGAGTTCATAAAGCGCTGTTACATTGTTCGAGTCGTTCCGAACAATCACATTATAATTTGCTAAAGCTTCATTCGTTTTACCAAGTTGAGAAAGCAACCGAGCAAGCTGCAATCTATATCCGTTCTGGTCAGGCGTTAATTCAACCGCCTTTGCAAGATATTGCGATGCTTTAATTGTCGCACGTAAATTGCCGTACGACAAACCAAGATAGTACAATTCTTCGGCAGAGAGTTTATCGGAATTTACTTCTTTGTAAACTTCAACAGCTTCTTTGAAAAGACCTTCATTATAAAATTTCTTACTCAACGTAAGTAAACTATCACTGAAAGCTTTTGAATAACTCTGTGCTAAAATATCTACAGAGTTCATTGCCAATGAAATAGTTATAAGGATAATTATCGGAACAATTTTCTTTTTCATTTTCTCCCCACACTAAAAATTAACTGCTTTAGAAAGTTTATGAATTAATTTCTGCCGGGTTTTATATAAACGACTCTTGACTAAATCTTCATCTATGTTCATCATGC
>VEPI01000120.1 GCA_012026935.1 Melioribacter sp.
TGAGATAGTTTATTAAGTGAAAATAAATTGAAAACTATTTCATAATGCGTTGGCTAATATAAAGATGTATAAACAGCCGAGCAACCTTTTTTGTTGGGAATGATATCCTAATAATTTGACATAAACTATTTTTGGAACTTAAATTACTTATCGGTTATAACCATATTATATATAATTAGCGCCATTTATTAATGAAAAAGAATAAGTCCAAAGAGCACAACAACAAGAAAAAAATTCAATTAAAAAATCCGATTTTCCGTAAATATTTTTCATCAGTTGTTTTGCTAATGTTAAGTGTTGTTTTTGTCCTATTGTGTTTGGACTACAAACATATTCAAGATGATGCATTTATAACTTTTAGATATGTTAAAAATTTTACCGGCGGTAACGGATTAGTCTTTAACGCCGGAGAACATGTTGAGGGATACACTAGTATTTTATGGATAATGATCCTCAGTGTAATTCATCTCTTAGGTTTTGATATTATTTCGTTCTCTCAGAATTTCGGGGTACTACTTGGTGTGTGTTCAATATGGATGACGTACTTTATTGCAAAAAATAATTTTACATTCTTCTTAGAACATAAAAATAATAATCAAAAAAGAAGTGAATTCAATTATTCTACATTGGCACAACTTCTCCCTTCGATTATGCTGACATTTACCGGTGCATTTCAATATTGGTCGGTAAGCGGTATGGAAGTTACTCTATTCGTATTCCTATCTCTTCTATCAATTTATCTTTATCTGGATGCAATTATAAAACAGAAATCATTAATTCTTTTTTCAACAATTGCGACTTTAAATTCTTTAGTACGTCCTGAAGGAATAATGTTGTTTGCAATTATTGTTCTATATCATCTGTTTTATTTGCATAAAAACTTTTCCACAAATGATATTAGAAAATTAACGAAGGAAATATTCTCACCGGAATACCGAATTCCTTTTTTAATTTTTATTGTTCCTAATTTCTTGCTGCTGATTTTTCGTTTAAGTTATTACGGTTATCCGTTACCAAATACTTTCTATGCTAAAACCGGATTTACGTTACCGTATTTAATTTCCGGTTTGGAATATATTTGGGATTTTCTAAAGACATATTTGCTGTACGGAACTGTTTTGTTATTTCCTTTGATAATATTTAAAAAGATAAAATCGCACAACAGCTTTGGACTCTTTCCCATTATTATAATTTTATTTTTTATTTATACAATTTCCGTCGGCGGTGATGTACTTCCCCTTTTTAGATTTTTACTTCCTATCCTTCCTTTAATTTATATTTCATTCGTAATCTCAGTTTTTGTTTTTGCATCAAATCTTTTTGAGCAAAAAAATAATCTTAATATTAAATCTTTATATCCCGCAACGATCATTATAATTTTGGCGATCACTTCGTTCAATTATTTTGTTCCAAACGAAAAAATAAAAAAATTGGCATTCTATGAAACTCAGCTTGTTGAAAAGATGAGTGCAACAGGAAGATGGTTACAAGAAAAACAATTTCAGTATAATCGCAAATTAACAGTTGCGTGTACAACCATCGGTGCGGTGTCATACTACTCCGATGCCGTAATAATTGATATGCTTGGATTAACAGATGCTGCCATTGCACATCATCCTAAGCCGCTTCAAATAATTTCCGGGACTAATACAGGATGGAAAGAAAGAAACTACAATGTAGATTATATTTTATCACGTCAACCGGATTACATTTACTTTTCGACCGGAATTAAACCGAGTGCTTATGCGGAACGTGCACTTTTTTTATCGGAAAATTTTATAAATAATTATTATCCGTACTTCTTCAATAATATAGCCGATTTCGTTGAAACGATTTTCGTACGGAAACCGGATGTAGTCAACAAGGACAATTTTATAAAATTCAATTCGAATCCTGATTTCGATTCAAATTATGTTAACCTCTACAATGAGGCTTTAAATCTTAAAGCTAAACCACAGAATAATGATCGGGTAATTACTCTCTGTGAAAAGATAGATAAGATTAGGCCGTTAAATTTTTACTGGGCTCAATACCAGCTGGCTTTAATATATGAGCGATTAAACGATAGCAAAAAAGTTTTTTCAATTATGGAAGAAATTGCCGGCAAAGATGATTATTTATCTCTTGCTCATTTTTATCTGGGTAAAAAATTTGCTAGAGCACAAAATTTTGAAAAATATAAACATCACATTGATCTTGTTGAGAAGTACAACCCTGAATACCTGGAATATCAACGGAATCACCGCTGAGTTTTAGAAATTCAACTTCCTCATTCCAATGTGACAAATTGCAAAATCATATTTTACCGGATCGTTTGGATCGAACCTTTTTAATTTTCCGGTTATTTCTTCTGCCATTTTCCACGATACAGATTTTCGTTCGGTAAGTTTTAGCTTTGTACAAATCTTTGCAACGTGTGTATCAACCGGAATTACAAGTTTAGACGGAGGAATTTCAGTCCATAATCCAAAATCAAGTTCATCTTTTCGTATCATCCATCTCAAAAATAGATTCATTCTTTTACACGCGCTGCCCGCTCCGGCCCGTCCACCGGAGCGAGGCGAGCCTTTATATGGATCGGGGAACATAAATTTAATTCCATGCGTAATTCTTCCCTTCTTTGAAATAATCTCCAAAAAATGTTTTGAGAAAAATGAAATTGCATTCTTTAGATTCAAATCCTTTTCGAAGCAGTAGAGAAGAAAAAAATATCTTAGTGAACCGTAATTGGTGTAAATATAATTCAATGCAAAAAATAAACTTGCTATGTCTTTACTTGTATAGAAACGGTGCTTGGTGGAATGGAATAATTTCATCCCGTCTCCAAAAGAATAATCCGCTACAAACTTATACGGCTGATTATCCATTAAGTCATGAATCTTTTCGAGTGAGCTAATAATTTGTTTTACATTTCCATAAGCAAAGACGGAAGATATGAATGCAGAGATTTCAACATCATAATAATTTTTATACCGGTGCGGGAATTCTAAAGGATCGGGAGAGATTTTGCTTTTGTCAAAATATTTATAATGATGATCTAACTTTTTCTTTAACAAAATTTCTTTTTGAGATAACACCAAGGTGATTCTTTTCATAGTGTTATTGTTCAATCTATTTTTTTGTG
>VEPI01000140.1 GCA_012026935.1 Melioribacter sp.
GAATTATGAGAAAATTAATTTTCTTTTTATTTATAGCAATAAATATTATTCTAATAATTTCCTGCGATGATCAAGTAGATCCTAAGACAGACTTTAAAGATGTTTATGCTCTTAACTGCGTTATTAGAGGAGATACTTCTTTTCAAGTTGCAACTATAACCCATTCTTACAACGTAGATGGTTATGATCCTTTAACAAATACAAACGACCCTTTCATAAAAGGAGCTGTAATAAAACTGACTTATGATGCCGATGGTAAGACTTATACTTTTAGAGATACATCTATTAACAGGCCTGCTGGTTCGAGATACACAACACCAATGAATTTTTATTACATTAATAATTTTCGGCCCAAATATGAAAGTACAATAAGTATTGAAGCAACTTTACCAAATGGAAAAATTTTAAGGGCAATTTCAACTACATTCTTTATATCACCATATGTTATACAAAATAACGAATACAGTATTCCCATAACTGTTTTTGGAAATTATCTGATTTTCAATTGGACAAATTTAACTTCAACTAAAGATGAAAAGATCTATTACGTTCCGGAACTAGTTATAAAGTATTCTAAAAATCAGAACGGAACTCCGGTTGAAATGCAGAAAAAAATTCCTCTTTTTTATATTTCAGGTGCTAACGGGGATATTCCTTTATACCCATCAATCCAAGCAAATATTACAAACGCAAGGTTCGATACTACAATCATCCGTAAATCATTGGAAGAAATTTCTGCGGGCGATCCAAACAAACAGAATTACATAATTCACAAGGCCGTATTCAGATTGTTAATTGCAGATAAAAATCTGGCAGTATATTATGCCGCGCAAAAAACTTTTTTGGATGAATTTTCCGTTAGAGTTACACAGCCTGAGTTTACAAATATAAACGGCGGACTTGGAATATTTGGAACACTTACATCAACACAAATAGATGTACCTATCAAAGAAAGTTTTATTAAATCGTTTGGCTACCTGCCTAATTAATTTTTTCCTATGAGAGAGAGTCGTTCGGCCGACAATTCTCCAGACGAATTTAATCAAAAGGGAGCGTATTAATGTTCCCTTTTGTAATTTTACGCCGAACGGAAAAGTTAGACTAATGAATAAACGGGCAACCAGCAGAACCATTATCCTAATTACTTTAATTGTTTTAACAGCTTGTGGTTCAGCTCCCCGTTTTACATCAAGGGAATCTCGATTTGAAAAAAGAATACCGCCCACACCGGAAAATTTAGATCGTTATAAAAATGTTGAGCCGCTGGAAACTATTACCGGTGTTGCATCATTTTACGCCGATCAATACGACGGTAAAATTACTTATAGCGGTGATGTATATGATATGTATAGTTTGAGTGCCGCTCATCCGACTTACCAGATGGGAACAATTATTCGTGTTACAAATCTTTATAATGACAAAAGTGTAATAATTCGGATAAATGATAAGATGCCTTACAGACCGGATCGCATTATTGATCTGTCACTTGGATGCGCCCAAGAATTGGATATGGTTAATGTTGGAATTCAAGAAGTTAAAGTTGAAGTTCTAGAATGGGGTAAAGGCAGAAAGTAAGTTTTACGGAATATTTAGACACCAAACTTCTTAAAAATGTGGGGATTCTAAGTGTCTCAACTGAATCCAAAATAAAATAATCTCATCTAATTATTATATAATCAGAATTGTATAAAATGAAACTAAAAAAAATATTGCCTGTTCTTGCCGGAGGAGTTTTGGGCTATGCGTATTATTATTTTATCGGCTGTAGAACAGGATCTTGCCCGATAACCGGAAGCCCTTACATTTCTACTTTATATGGTGCCTTGATCGGTTTGGTTTTCACTATTCAACCTAAAAAGAAAGTTGTAAATGATAACAAAAAAAATTGAAATCGAAGATCTGATAAAAGAAATTCCAAACTCAGTAGCTTATTTGATGGAAAAAGAGATCAGATGTTTAAGGTGCGGCGAACCAATCTGGGGCACGCTTGAAACCGCCGCGAAAGAAAAAGGGTTTAATGATTTAGAAATAGAATCATTTGTAAATGATTTGAACAAACTTATGGACGAAAGAACCAACTAATTTTTTCCAATGAGAATAAATTCTTATTTTATTAACAGCTTAATTCAGAGGATATAATGAATCAGAAAAAAAATAACCAGAATAAACCTTTTGGCGGTTTAACAAAAAAATATAGAGGCCGGATTTACACGGGTTTTTTTATCGGCGTAATTGTTTTGTTATTCCTTTTTAACAACTCGGATTATTTATTCGGAAGAGCCGAGGAGAATGGTCCTTATCCGCCCAATTATGTTCCAGCAGCTCAAAAAGGAACAACACTAGCACCGGATTTTATATTACCAACATCGGATGGTAAAAATTTAAAACTTTCCGATCTAAAAGGTAAAGTAGTAATTATAGATTTCTGGGCTACTTGGTGCCCGCCATGCCGCAAAGGAATACCGGATTTAATTGATCTGAAAAAGAAATACGGCAGCAAAGGATTTGAAGTTGTAGGAATTTCTGTTGATGCTGATAATACTATCGGCGAAGTTATTCCCTTCATAAAGAATTACGGTATTAATTATCCTGTCTTATATGGAAATTCTGTTGTTACTCAGGCATACGGCGGTGTAAGAGCAATACCAACTTCATTTGTAATTGATAAGCAAGGTAAAATTGTTGCCAGTTATGAAGGTTTGATGCCCAAATCAACTTACGAAAATCATATTAAGAAATTGCTATAGATAAGAGAAAGATTAAGAGCAAGATTTAAGTTTAATTCTTGCTCTTTCTCATAATCTTAATCTTTGTCAGTGTTCGTGTTCAAAATCCTGATGAAGATTGTTTCTAACATCTAAATAATCTCCGTACTGTTCCAACAGATTCCAAGAGTAAATTCCGAAATCGTAACCGTCTTTCCATTTAATTTGAATAGCATAGCTTCCTACCATCTCAATTTTATCAACAAGATAAGCTTCAGGTTTTAACGGCGCTCTTTTAGGCGGGGCATAATGTTTCCAAAGAATTGTTTCGCCTTTGTTGCCTGCATCAGGCGATTCATCCCGCAAAAATTTGAGCGGATACTTTATTACTTTTCCGTTATCCCAGGTAATTTCAAGAAATTCCTGTTTGTGTAATTTTATTTTGGTTGGTTGAGACATTTTCGAAAATACCATCCTATTATTTTCGTGAACAGTGAGAAGTAAAACGGAAAACGAAAGTAAATAATAAAATTTTCGTCTTGCGTCTCCCGTTTCACTTTTCACGTTTTCTATTGATTTAAAATAATCGGCAACCCGTTTTTGCCTGATCCTATAATAACAATTTTTGCATTAGTGGAGTTCGATAATTTTTCGGTTGCTTCAATTCCTTTCCATTGCAAATAATTTTGGCTGATACCCCTCGCAACTATTTCTTGAAAATCTGCTATACCTTTCGCTTCAATTCGTTTACGGTCAGCTTCCTGCTCTTCTTTCTTCAAAACAAATTGCATTTGCTGACTTGCTTGTTCTGCCTGAAGTTTTTGCTCGATTGAAGCCGTGAGTCCGGCCGGTAAAATTATCTGCCGCATAGGAGCTGATTCTACGGTTATTCCTCTTGGGCCGACTAACTTTTCCAATTGATCCTTCATCTTGGTTGCTAATTGTTCACGAGATTCCGTATAAAGAGCTTTTGCCTCATATTCGGAGGTTACGCCACGGACTACCGAACGGAATTGCGGGACTAATATAATTTCTTCGTAATTCTCCCCAACCGATTTGTAAATTTTTGAAGCGTTATCCGGATCAAGACTGTAAAGCAAACTTATCTCAAGCTGAACACTCAATCCCTCTTTTGACGGAACATTCATAGTCTCTTTTAACTCTTGAGTTTTAATACTGAACTTGATCACGTTAGCTAACGGATTAACAAAGTTCACTCCGGATTTTAGAGTTGTGTTACTGACGCTTCCAAGAAAATCTACAACACCAACAGTTCCGGCAGGAACTACTGTGAAAATTTGAATCAGCGCGAGAATTCCGCCAAGTGCAATTCCAATTATAGAAAGTTTTGCTTCCTGTAGTCTTCCCATTTTTTTAGTGTTGAAGTAAACCAGAACTGATACAGCAAAAATTATCAGTGCAATTATAAAAAACATATTTCCTCCTTTATCATTGGTTGCTATTTATTTAAATACTAAAAAATCAATTTTGAACTGCCAAAGTTGTTTTAATAAGTTTTACAGATGCAGTTTGTTGATTTGACAACGTTATCGCTGAAAGAAGTTTTCTCTTTACCGAATCAATTTTTTCTTTCCTGTCGGTATATAATTCGGCAATTATTTCTCCGTTCTTAATTTTTGTCCCGATTTTTGGATAGAAGATTATTCCTGCCTTAGGATCTATTTTATCTTCAATTGTATATCTGCCTGCACCAAGTTCAAGCGACGCCATTCCTACTTCGTAATTATCAATTGTTTTTACATAACCTGTTTTATCTGCAATTAACGATTCATGGATTTTTGATTTCGGATATTTCTCAGGATGTTTGATCATAGAAACATCTCCGCCTTGAAGTTTTACAATTTCTAAAAATTTATCGAATGCTTTTCCGCTTGCAACAATTTCTTTGCTGATTTCAATACCTTCTTTGATTGATGATGCTTTTCCGCCAAGATAAATCATCGCACCGGATAAATTCAGTGAAAGATCAACAAGATCGCCAAACATTTCTCCGCTTAAAACTTTGATTGATTCGTAAACTTCCAACCAGTTGCCTATGTAATTACCAAGCGGCTGATTCATATCCGTGATAAATGCAATTACTTTTTTACTGAATGCTTTTGCGGTATCTGTTAGCGAATCTGCGAGAGCCAATGAATCGTCATAGTTTTTCATAAAAGCGCCTGAGCCGGTTTTAACATCAAGAACTAATCCATCAATCCCCTCGGCTAATTTTTTACTCATAATGCTTGCGGTTATTAATGGAATAGATTCAACAGTAGCAGTTACATCTCTTAGCGAATAAATTAATTTGTCGGCAGGTGCAACTTCTTTTGTTTGTCCTGCTAATACAGCTCCGCATTTTTTTAGAACTGATTTATATTTTGATAAACCGATATTTGTTTTAAAACCCGGAATGGATTCTAACTTATCAAGAGTTCCGCCGGTGTGTCCTAGTCCTCGACCACTGATCATTGGAACATTAATTCCTGCTGCGGCAACTATTGGTGCAAGAATTAATGAAGTCTTATCCCCAACTCCTCCTGTAGAATGCTTATCAACTTTTTTCCCTTTTATCGAATCAAGATTAATTACACTACCGCTGTACAACATTGCTTTTGTCAGCCATGCTGTTTCTTTCTTATTCAAACCTTTTAAATAGGCGGCCATCAAAAAAGATGAAAACTGGTAATTCGGGATTTTTCCCCTTGTAAAATTTGAAACCAGATGTTTAATTTCTTCATCGGTTAAAGCTTTCCCGTCACGTTTTTTTTTGATTAGCTCTACAGTATTCATTACAGCTCCAATTTAGAATAAGATTAAGTTTATAATTAGGAAAAACAAATTATGATAGAAGCTTTTGATTGAACTCTCTATCAATTTCTATTAACTTGCCATCACAAATAATCATCTAAACACAATAGAGGCAAAAATGTTTGATCCTAATTACAAATTTACTTGCGTTGACCGCTTCCTAAAATACGTAAAATATGATACTCAATCGAACGAAGACTCAACAACTTTTCCCAGCGATCCCAAAGAGATTGAACTTAGCAAAGCATTAGTTGAAGAATTAAAACAAATTGGATTGAAAGACGCAGTTATGGACGAATATGGTTATGTTATGGCAACTTTACTTTCGAATACAACTAAGAATGTTCCCGCTATCGGATTCATTTCCCACGTAGATACAAGCCCGGCGGTTAGCGGAGCTAATGTAAATCCTGTGATACATAAAAATTATCAAGGCGGAGATATTGTTCTTCCAAAAGATCCGACTAAAGTAATTGTTGCTTCAGAAAATCCCGAACTGAAAGAAATGATCGGACTAGATATTATAACAACTGATGGAACATCTTTACTTGGCGCAGATGATAAAGCCGGTATCGCAGAAATTATGGACGCAATGAATTACTTAATTAAACACCCTGAAGTTAAACACGGCACCATAAGAATTTGTTTTACACCGGATGAAGAAGTTGGACGCGGTACAGAAAAGTTTGACGTAAAAAGATACAATGCAAAATATGCTTATACAATTGACGGCTCCACACGAGGCGAAGTTGAAACGGAAACTTTTAGTGCCGATGCTGTAGTAATAAAATTCAACGGGAAAAATGTTCACCCCGGTTACGCAAAAGGTAAGATGATCAACGCGGTTAAGATTGCCTCAAAATTTTTAGAAATGCTTCCAAAGGATAAACTTTCACCTGAAACAACAGAAATGCGCGAAGGATATGTTCATCCGACTCAGATCAACGGAAATGAAACACAAACGGTAATAAAGTTTATCATCCGGGATTTTGATGCAGAGAAGTTGAAAGAATATGAATCATTCCTAAAAGATCTTTGTCAAAAAACAGTTGCACAATTCCCGGGTTCAACTTTTGATTTTGAGGTGATAGAACAATACCGCAATATGAAATACATTCTTGATCAGCATCCGGAGATCGAGGCAAATGCAATTGAAGCGCTGAAGCGATTAGGTATTAAGCCGATAAACTCAGCAATACGCGGAGGAACAGACGGCTCACGCTTAAGTTATATGGGATTGCCTACACCAAACTTGTTTGCCGGCGGGCATAATTTCCATGCTTATACCGAGTACGTTGCAATTCAAGATATGGAAGCAGCAGTAAAGATGATCGTAACTCTTGCAAATGTTTGGGAAGAGAAAGCATAATGGTTAATGAGTAATGTATGACGGATGATGTGAAATAATTTCTAATATGTAATATGAAGAGTTTTTAAATATGCCCTACAGATTAAAACGAGCAACAGACATTGCTCTTTTGATAAATATTTTTCTATTCATCATAAAATCAATTGTAGGAATATTATCCAATTCCATCGCAGTAATTTCCGAAGCACTTAATTCTCTTACCGATATTCTTTCTTCCCTCGGAATAAAATATGCGGTAAAACTTTCGCGTGAAAAGCCGGATCCAAAACATCAGTTCGGACATACACCTGCTCAACCAATTGCGGCATTTATTCTTTCAGTCTTTGCTTTTGTAGTAGGAATAAACATTATCGAAGAATCTATTAAGCGATTGATCGAGCCGCAGAATATTAATACAATTCCTTCCGTTTATGTTGTTTTAATAATTACCATGATCATCAAAATTGTTCTCAACCGTTATCAAGTTAAGATCGGAAAGATGTTCAATAGTCCCGCTATTAAGGCTGCTTCTGTTGATAGTATTAACGACGTACTCGCTTCTTCAATTGCTTTAGTTGGTGTAATCGGAGCTGCTTATAATCTAAAATTTATTGACAGTATTGCGGGAATAATGGTAGCAATGTTTATTTTCAAAACCGGTTACGAAGTTGCAAAAGAAAATCTTGATTATCTAATGGGAAGATCCGCAAGCAAAGAATTTGATGAAAAATTAAAAAACATTACTAAAGGAATTAACGGCGTTAAAGGAATAAATGATCTTCGTTCTCATTATGTCGGAAATAAATTTCATATCGAAATTCATATTGAAGTAAATAAAGATTTAAATACCAAAGCTTCTCATGATATAGGCAACCAAGTAAAATTTACACTGGAAAAACTTGAGGAAGTTCAAAAAGTATTTGTGCACATAGATCCTGTTTAATAAACTAATTAGGGGGAACTATGAATAGGACAGCGATATTATTACTAATTTTTTTGTTCTTTAACACAATTAACAACGGACAGTCATTAAAACTTGGTTTTCGTCTTGAACCCGGAATTTTAATAACGGAACAGAACAATAAAATTAATATGTATCCGGTCTTTTTCTGTTTGTACGGAAATGCAATTTTAGAACCTGCTGATTGGATTGGACTTGAAGTTCGACCAGGATATCTACTCTCGTATAATTATGCTGGTTTTGAAATAGGTGCTTTCGCACGAATAAAAATACTTTCAACAAGATTCTTTTTAATTGGTGGAATTAACAACCATTCTAATAGTATTATTGATTCTCATAATGGTGGTGGCGGTTATCATAAACAAATGCTTTTTAAGGCAATTGGTCTAGGTTTTCATAAAGATCCAAAACTAAGTTTCGATATTATTTATTATTGGACTAATGACAAAGATTTTGAATATTCACGACAAACTGACTTTCTTACATATTATAGAATTGTAAATACACAGATGAACGGAATTATTAAAATCGCATTTAATCTTTCCTGGGAGGTTTTGAAATTTTAAAACATATAAGACACCTAAATGAATGAACTTAAAAAATTTACTCTTTTACAAGTTCTCAATAACAGCGCAGAAAAATTTGCAGATAGACCTGCAGTCAGTTACTTAGATTCTCAAAAAATCAATTACCGGGAATTCAAATCCAAGGTTGAAAACATATCTAATTTTTTGAAAAGCCAGGGTGTTATAGCCGGAGATAAGGTTGCAATACTAAGTGAGAACCAACCTAATTGGGGAATAGTTTATTTCGCAGTAACTACCGTTGGTGCTATTGCAGTTCCGATTATGACGGAATTCCATTCAACCGAAGTTCTTCATATACTAAGACACTCGGAAAGCAAAGCAATTTTTGTATCGGCAAAATATTTTAACAAGATCGAAGATGCCGAGATTGATTCACTTTTAACACGGGTTCTTTTAGATGACTTTTCAGTTATACCGCCAAATACTAAAAATGATTTGATCAAAGAAGTTATTGCCGGAGGTAAAAAAGAGTTTGCTAAAATAAAAGAAGCTGCATTAAAATTAGTAGGATTAATTCCTGGAGAAGTTGAAGAAGATAACACTGCACTTATTCTTTATACAAGCGGCACAACAGGACATTCCAAGGGAGTAATGCTCACGCACAAGAATATCGTATCCGATGCTCTTTCCACTCTTGATATGGTACACGTTGATACAAACGATCGAATGCTTTCAATACTTCCGCTTTTTCACACGATAGAATCAACATTGGGACTTGTCGTACCATTAATTGCGGGTGCATCCGTTACATATCTTGATAAGCCTCCAACTGCCGCGGCACTTTTACCTGCGCTTCAAAAAGTAAAACCTACGGTTATGCTTGCAGTTCCATTAATCATAGAAAAAATTTACCGTAATAAAGTTTTTCCGGAATTCAACAAGAAAGCAATAGTCCGCGGACTTTATAAAATTCCAACAATTAGAAAAAGATTAAATAAGATTGCCGGCAAAAAATTATTGCAAACATTCGGCGGGGAATTGAGAATGTTCTGCATTGGCGGAGCCTCACTTGCTGCTGATGTTGAAAGATTTTTGAAAGAAGCACGTTTTCCGTACGCTATCGGTTACGGATTAACAGAAACTTCTCCGCTTGTAACTGGAACTGGTCCGGAGGGAGTTCGTCTGCGCTCTGCCGGAAAGATTATGAAGTGGATGGAAATCAAGATTAACAATTCCCATTCCAAAAACGGAGAAGGTGAAGTTCTTATTAAAGGTCCGAACGTGATGAAGGGATATTATAAAGATCCGGAAAGGACTAAAGAAGTTTTTACAGATGACGGATGGTTCAAGAGCGGTGATCTCGGAGTAATTGATAGTGATGGTTATCTTTTTATCAAAGGAAGATCGAAAAATGTTATCATTGGTCCTAACGGAAAAAATATCTATCCGGAAGAAGTAGAATCAATAATAAATGAATTTCAATTTGTTGCTGAATCACTTGTTGTAGAAAAAGATGAACAACTAATTGCAAAAATTTATCTTAATTACGATCAGATTGACGAGGAATTTAAAATTCAAAAACTTACCGAACCGGAGGCAAGGAAAATTGTAAATAAAATTCTAGTTGATCTGCTTCCAAAAATTAATGAACGGGTAAATACTTTTTCGCGGATTAATAAAATTGTTGAACAGAGAGAACCGTTTGAAAAAACACCAACTCAAAAAATAAAACGTTATCTATACGTGGAATAATTTTAAGCTATTAGTTATTAATTATGAATAAAACTTCTAACTCATGGCTCATAATTTAGAATTCACAATTTTATTTCTCTCCTTCTTCGGTAAGCTTTCAACAACTAATTCATAAGAGTGATCAATCCAGCTTAGAATTATTTTATCAGATAGAGTTCCATCAAGGGCAATCGTATTCCAATATTTTTTGTTCATATGGTACCCGGGAGTAACCTCTTTGTATTTTTCACGTAATTCAGAAGCCAATTCCGGATCGCATTTTAAGTTAATACTGTCAGGGCGATCTAAATTTGTTAAACAGAACATTTTATTCATCACCTTAAAGACAAGTGTTGACTCATTAAACGGAAATTCTTCCTTAACTTTTTTCTTTTTTAGGCAATGCAAGCGAACTTTTTCAATATCCGTCTTTGTTCTCCTATTATATGAGTGTAAGTAATTTACCTCATTTTTTTGAAACTAAACTATTATTTTGGTGTACACAATTCAACAATACTGAAATGGAAATCAAATGAAGAAGCTGTTTATAATTTTACTGTTATTTGTGCTTGTAGTTAAATCCTATGCACAAAATCCTAATGAAGTTCTTTCAAAAGATCATTCAATAGATACAAATAAAGTAATATTGCCTGATGAGACATACAAACGTGTTAGCCAGGTAATAACAAAATTTCTATCTCTATATCATTATAAAAAACAAGAATTGAATGATTCTCTTTCTTCTGTGATCTTTGACCAATACATAAGTGCTCTAGATAATAACAAATTATATTTTCTTAAATCCGATATAGATAATTTTGAAAAATATAGATATCAGATTGATGATTTCTTAAAAGAAGGGAACGTCAATGCGGCATTTGAAATATTCTATGTTTACAAGAGACGCCTTAATGAAAGGATCAAACAAATTGATGTACTTCTAAAAAATAAATTCGATTTCAGTATTAACGAATCCTTTTCACCCGACAGAGAAAAATCGGATTGGGCAAAAACACCAGATGAACTTGACGAACTCTGGAGATTGCGAATAAAAAATGATGCGTTAAATTTAGTTCTATCAGGCAAGGATTGGAAAAATACATCTGATTTTTTATTAAAGCGTTATCATAACTATCACAAGATAGTTTTACAATATGAAGCTGAAGATATATTTGCTCTTTTCATGAATTCTTTTACACAAGTTTACGACCCGCACACGGATTATTTTTCGCCGGCTGCTTCTGAAAATTTTAATATCGCAATGAGATTATCTTTAGAAGGAATCGGTGCCACCTTACGTCAAGACAATGATTATACTGTTGTAGCAAGCATAGTACCCGGCGGGCCGGCCAATAAAAGCGGATTATTACATGAGGAAGATAAAATAATCGGTGTGGCACAAGGTGAAGACGGCGAGATGGTGGATATAATTGGGTGGCGTGTTGACGATGCTATTCAATTAATCCGCGGAAAGAAAGGTACAGTTGTCCGTTTGCAAATAATGAAAGCTAAGGACGGACCCGGTGATCCTCCAACAGAAATTAAAATTGTTAGAGAAAAAATTAAACTTGAAGAGCAGGCTGCTAAAGATGAAATATTAAACATCGAAGAAAGCGGAAAGAGTTTTAAGCTTGGCATAGTTAAACTACCTTCGTTTTATACCGACTTTGAGGCTCAGCAAAAGGGAGACCCAAATTATAAGAGCACAACACGTGATGTAAAAAATATTCTCAATAAATTCAAAGAACAAAAAGTTGACGGAGTAATTCTTGACCTGCGAAACAACGGAGGCGGATCGCTTCAAGAAGCAATTCAGTTAACCGGTTTGTTTATTAAAGACGGTCCCGTTGTTCAGGTAAAAAATTCCGCTAATATGGTTGAGGTTGATAAAGATCCTGATCCTTCTATTGTTTACGACGGTCCGCTTGCCGTTATAACCAACAGGTTTAGTGCTTCTGCATCGGAAATTTTTGCAGCTGCTATTCAAGACTATGGAAGAGGACTTATCCTTGGATCAAATACTTATGGCAAAGGTACTGTTCAGAATATGATTGACCTTAACCGTGCAATGCCAATAACAAATAAAAAATTAGGTCAATTAAAAATTACCATACAAAAATTTTATAGAATTACTGGAAGTTCGACTCAACATCTTGGCGTTAAACCCGATATTAGCTTTCCTTCACAATTCACAGCGAAAGAATTTGGTGAGAGTTCACAGCCAAGTGCATTACCATGGGATCAAATTCAATCAACACAATTCAAGGCGTATTCAGATCTATCAAAATATTTTCCTCTTCTAGAAAAGAAGCATAACGATAGGATCAAGAATGATATTGAATACAGTTTTATGTTGGATGATATTAAAGAGTTCAATCAAAACAGAGAGAAAAAAACACTTTCGTTAAATGAAGCCGTAAGAAAATTAGAACGAAACCAGGCAGAGGCAAATAAAAAGAAAAAAGACGAAGAGCGAGCTAAATTTTTAGGATTGAAAATTGATGAGAAGAAAGAGGTAGAAATGCCACAGTCAAAACAATCGGATTTTGAATTAAAGGAAAGCGGAAGAATTCTTGCTGATTTAATTTTAGCAAAAATTGGTTAACAATCCATCCCCAACCTTCCCAAGGTGAAGGGCTAATAATTAATTTTTCATTCTCCTCCCCTTTGGGGAGGAATGAGGAGTGGCTAATGAAAACAAACGCCGTCCGAATATTAGAATCAAAAAACATTTCACACTCAATAATTGAATATCAATCAAACGATGAAGAGATAGACGCCGTTTCCGTTGCAAACAAAATCGGGGCTCTCCCGGAGACCGTATTCAAAACTCTTGTTGCTAGAAACGACAGAAATGAAATTATTGTTTTTGTAATTCCGGGAAATTTTGAATTGAATCTGAAAAAAGCAGCAAAAGTTTCTTTAAGCAAAAGCATTGAGATGATTAAAGTTAAGGAATTGCAACCATTAACCGGATATATCCGTGGCGGCTGTTCTCCTATCGGAATGAAAAAACTATACCGGACTTTTATTGATGAGACTGCACAGCTTTACGATAAGATTTACTGCAGTGCCGGTGCGCGCGGCATTCAAGTTAATCTATCCCCTTCTAATTTAGCATCATTAGTGAACGCTGAGTTTATTGATTTAATTTAAAGAAGCTCCTTTTTGCTGTTAGAGGGATTTTTCTTAAATTTGCCATCAAAATTTAACGGAGTAAATCATGGCAAAACAACAATCTTTCGGAGATAAAGCAAAAGGAAAGGTTAAATCTACTGTTGTTAATGTGAAATTTATCAAAACCGTAAAGAGCGGTAACAGTTATAAATTTCATGAGAAGTTTGTTAAACTTGATGACATCAGCAAAGTAACAACACTTAAATAAAAATTGCTGCTAAAACAAAAAACCCCGATCTTTGTCGGGGTTTTTCATTTTAAAGAAAAATAATTTTGTTATTCTGCAGAAACTACTTCGATAGAAGGATTAACCTCCCTTCTTAGAAGATTCTCGATTGCAACCAAAGTTCCTCTAATTGAACTTGGACAGCTACCGCATGCGCCTTGATATTTAATCTTAAGAGTGTATCCTTCCATTCCCGCGACTTCAAGTCCGCCGCCATCACCTGCAAGTGCAGGGCGAACGCGCTGATCTAAAATTTCATTTACTTTTTTTAGAAGTGCTGTTTCTTCTTCGGTGTTTGATGCTGTCAAAATATTTTCAGCAGGTATTAATGACTTATCAAAATTTTTGATGAACTCTACAAACGGGCGTTGTATTTGTCCCCAGGCAACTTTAGCTTCTTTTTCGATCGTTATAAATTTATCCATGTAAAAAACTGAAACAACTCCGGCAATTTCAAAAACACCTTTTGCCAGAGGATCATTTTTTGCTTCATCTTTTGAGGCAAAGTTACGCGTTTCTTTTAGTAAGAGTTTTTCATTTAGAATGAATTTTAGCGCTTGGGGATTCGGCGTCAGATCAACATCTTGAACAATTAACATATTTAACTCCTTTTCTACCTAAACAAATAGTATTTCTAATAAGTTTCGCTGTAACATTATCAAAAATTGATTTGGGATTCAAGAGAACCCGTTAATTAGTTAAACTCCAAACTGTGAAAGATGATGATCAAGATGTTTATACTGAAGTACACCCCACTCTGCAGGAGTTAATTTTCCGAAAAAGGAATGCGGATTAGTTGTACACTTTGCTTCTCCGCCTTGATGAAATATTTTTATTTGGTTAAGAAGATTTTGCTTTTCTTTTTCAAATTCCTGTGTGTTCACAAAAATAAAAGCGGGATTGGTTGGGCCATTTTTTTTAATCGGTTTTTCTCCAACGCCAAAAGATTTAAAAAATCTACCTATTAGCTTTCCCATAAAAAGCTGTGGAAAATATTTAGAACCAATTGCCGCTTCCAGAGCGATTGAACTATGTGCAAGCATTTGGTTTACATTCATCTTACCCCACAGTCGTTGGGTACCTGGAGAAAGTTTATTAACTCTGTCAAGAATTTCCTCATAAGCATCTTTTTGATATAAAGTCTTCATTTTTATGAACCATTATTAATTAATAAAACAAACTCGCCCTTTAGATTTTTTTCAGATACCGACTTTAATATTTCAGAAACAGTTCCTCTAAAATATTTTTCTGTTGGAAGAGTCAGATCGAATGCCGCTACAATTTTAGTCGAACCGCCGAAAATTTTTGAAATGTCTGTTAATATTGCTTTTAAGCGGTATGGAGTTTCCATCAGAACAATTAGTTCTCTAATTCCTTTTAACCTCATTAATTCTTTTTTACGCAGCTCGCTTTTTGGTGAGAGCCAGCCTGCGTAATAGAATTTATCAAGATTAAATCCTGAACCTACTAGTGCCGGCATTAATGAACTTGCCCCGGGAATTGCAACAACATCAATCTTGGCAGCAATACACATTTGAACAAGCAAATTTCCCGGATCGGAAAAGAGCGGGGTGCCGCAATCGGAAATTAATGCAGCTGATTTACCCTCTCTAATTTTTTGAAAAATCTCTTGTGATACTTCTTTTTCATTATGCTCGTTAAGTGAGTGTAATTCTTTTTCTATTTGATAATGAGATAGCAGCCGTCTTGCTTCTTTGAATTCTTCGCAAATAATAAAATCAACCGACTTGAGAACATTAATTGCACGAAGAGAAATATCTTCGTAATTACCGATTGGCGTAGAGACTAAGTAGAGTGTTGCATTCATTTTGTTTAACGCAGAGTTCGCAAAGTTTTTTTCAGCGAACTTTGCGTATTCTCTGCGGTCTTTGCGTTTAGCTTTTAAATTAGTTCTTTGAGAATAGAATTCAATTTATCAAGTTCAACAATCTTCTTCTCGCCGGTTTTTCTGTTTTTTACTTCAACCTTGTTTTCTTTCAAATTTTTCTCACCTACTATAACTTGAACGGGCATTCCGAGTAAATCCGCATCATTGAATTTGAATCCTGCACTCGCTTCAAGACGGTCATCAAATAGTACCTCATAACCATCGGCGATTAAATCAACGTAAAGTTTCTCACAAGATTTGGAGACCAAATCATTTTTCATGTTCAATCCAATCAAGTGAACATCAAATGGGTTGAGGGGTTTTTTCCAGATAATTCCCTTCTCATCATAATTCTGTTCAAGGAAGCATGCAAAGATTCTCTCTACACCTATTCCGTAACTCCCCATCACTATCGGACGTTCTTTCCCGTTCTCATCAAGATAAAGTACACCAAGTGCATCGGAATATTTTGTACCAAGTTTAAAGATATGTCCGAGTTCAATTGCTTTGAACACTTCAAGAGTTGAACCACAGCGGGTACATCTTTCACCGTTCTCCGCCGTACGCAGATCAAAGTATTCACATTTGAGAACATCGCGTTTCAAATCTATTCCGCCGATGTGATAATCATTTTTGTTCGCACCGCTGTAAAGATTATTCCCATCTTTCAAAAGATTATCTGCTATAATTCTATGCGGAAAATCAATTGGTCCGATAGAACCGGCATCCGCACCCGAAATTTCTTTTAATTCTTCAGGATGAGCCGGGCGGACATTTCCACCAAGTACGTTGCCAAGTTTTGTTTCGTTAACCTCATCGTTGCCAAGCATTAATACAAGAACAGGTTTTCCATCATGAATATAAATTCTTGACTTAGCAGTTTCGTGTTCGTCAATTTTTAAGAATGAGCAAAGTTCATCAATAGAATGAACATTGGGCGTTGATATTTCAAAAATTTTCTTCGATTCTTTTTGATGTTGAGCTGATACAGCAACAGATTGAGCAACTTCCGCATTGGCAGCATATCCGCACTTCTCGCAGTAAGCAACTGTATCTTCACCGGCATCACTCTTTACCATAAACTCTTCGGATTTGCTTCCACCCATTGCACCGCTGGATGCGCCGACAACAAAATATTTTAATCCGCAGCGGTCAAAAATTGCACGGTAAGCTTTATCATGTAGATCGTAACCAACATCCAATCCTGCTTCATCGCGGTCGAGTGTGTAAGCGTCCTTCATAATAAATTGTCTTCCGCGTATAACTCCGCTTCTTGGGCGTGGTTCATTTCTAAACTTTGTTTGTATTTGATACCAGATCTGCGGAAGATCTTTGTAAGAAACAACGGAACCTTTCGCATGATATGCAACTATCTCTTCATGAGTTGGAGCTAAAACATAATCTCGGTTCTTAATATGAAAGAGAATATCTCCGAATGCTTCGACTCTTCCCGTCTGTTCCCAAATTTCTTTCGGATTCAATCCCGGAAAATGAAACTCCTGTCCGCCTATGGCATTCATCTCTTCACGGATGATATCAATTATTTTTCTTATAACTTTATAACCAAGCGGCAGCCACGAATAGATTCCGGCAGATAATTGCCGCACCAATCCAGCACGGATCATTAAAATATGGCTTTGAATTACCGCATCATTCGGTACTTCTTTTAAGGTCGGAATAAACGATTTACTTACTCTCAT
>VEPI01000156.1:0-10424 GCA_012026935.1 Melioribacter sp.
ATATCACATTTTTAATTATCCTTGGTAATTTATCTTGAACGTGATTAAACTTTCTGCTAACATCGAATGTCAATTAATCGGACAATGGGTAGATATATTTATGAGCACATCAAATTATCTGAAAAAAATTTCTGTTTGGGATGCTGATGCAGCACGCCATATTTTATCGCGTTCGCTTTTTGGTTTTACAAAAGATGATGTAGCATTTGCTATTACAAAAACTCTTGATGACTTTGTTGATAATTATCTTCTTCAAGAACTTACCGAACCTGCAGCACCTCAATATAATGGCACTGATTGGGTTTCATTGCCGCATAATGTTACAAATCAACCGTACTACACTAATTGGTTCCGCTCAATGATTTATTGGTGGTATAATTTGATGCTCACTCAAGGCTATTCGCTAAGAGAAAAGATGGTATTATTTCTGCACAATCATTTTGTTTCAGAATATGGAACAGTACAAATTCCACAGTTGATGTACAGCCAAAATAAATTATTCAGGCAATATGCTTTTGGAAATTTTATTGGCCTAACAAAAAAAGTAACAATTGATCCAGCTATGCTGATTTACTTAAATGGAAGTGTAAGCACAGGCTCGGCACCGAATGAAAATTACGCTCGCGAGTTACAAGAATTATTCACTTTAGGTATAGGTAATTATACAGAAGATGATATTAAAAATATGGCACTTGCATTAACAGGGTGGCAGGTAAATGGAGGTTCACTTACGTCGTTTTTTACTCAGAGCAGATGGGCTAATAAATCAAAAACGATTTATGGTAAAACGGGAAATTATACTTATGATCAAGCTGTTGATTTGATCTTTACTGAAAAACCAATACCTGCTTCAGAATTTTTATGCAAAAAACTTTACAAAGAATTTGCCTACTATGAACCCAACACAGATTATGTTACACAACTTGCAGCTATAATGCGGAATAATAATTTTAATTTGAAACCGGTTCTTTCTACTATGCTTAAATCAGAATATTTTCATTCCGTAGATATACGCGGTGCAAGAATAAAACCGCCCGTAGAATTCTTACTTTCCACACTGAAACAACTTGGCATTACATATTCTAACAATGATTTACCTAATTATGTTCGTACCGCAGCCGATTCCCTTCAACAATCTCTTTTTAATCCGCCGGATGTACGCGGATGGGAAGGGCAACGCAAATGGATCAGTACAATTACTTATCCGAACAGAAATGTTTATACGGATGCATTGGTAAACGGGAAAACATATAATGGAGTTAGTTATAAAATGAATGTACTTGCATGGGCCAGAAGTTATCCAAGTTCTGAAAATGCAGTTCAGTTTGTAGAGGATGTAACCAAGCAGCTGATTCAATTCCCTTTGAGCCAGGCAAGAAAAGATTCGTTGTTAAGCACAATGTTAGATGGAACTGCCGTTGGGAACTGGACAACATATAGCCCGGGTGCCGATACGCGACTGCAAAAATTTTTCAAAGCTCTGATGCGTTTACCTGAATTTCAATTATCATAATTTTTCTGAGAACTTAGAATGAAAAGAAGAGAATTCTTAAAAAACCTTGGGATAGTAACCGGTGCCGGTGCTGTTACACTTACAATCTCCGGAATTCCGATCAAAGCTTTTTCCCGTCCATTCATGAATATAAAATCTACTAACGGAAAAATTTTAGTTCTTATTCAACTTAAAGGAGGCAATGACGGATTGAACACAATCATTCCTTTTGAAGATTCCATCTATTATAATAAAAGACCGGTTATTGGAATCCCTAAAGCGAATGTAGTTCAGCTTAACAGTTTAACGGGAATGAATCCTTCACTTCAACCTTTGAAACAGCTTTTTGATGATGGAAAATTTACAGTTATACAAAATGTTGGCTATCAAAATCCAAATCGTTCGCATTTTAGAGCAACAGATATTTGGCTTTCAGCTTCTGATTCCAATCAATATGTTTATGATGGTTGGGTGGGAAGATATTTATTAAAAACCTATCCGGACTTTCCAAATATTCCCCCGCCTCACCCGATGGCAATTCAAATCGGTTCCGTTCAATCCGGTGTTTTCGATAGCACGGAAGGAGGATTAGCTGTTTCGTTCGATAATCCGGATAATTTTTACACATTAGTTAATGGAATTAATGCCGATACTGATCCGCCCCCGGCAACAATTGCAGGGGATGAACTAAAATTTTTAAAAGAAGTTGCTGCTCTTTCAATTCAGTATGCAAGTGTGATAAAACAAAAAGCTGACTTAGGAAATCCGGTTGCAAATTATACTGCTGGCGGGACTTTTGGATCCCAATTAAAAATTATTGCAGATTTAATTTTGGGTGGATTGGAAACCCCGGTTTACTTAGCCACACTTGATGGATTTGATACTCATTCAAATCAGAACGGTACAAACTCTCATCCGCTTTTGCTAACAAGATTGGCAGAATCAATTAAAGCTTTTCAATCTGATCTTGAGAAATATGGATTGGCAGATAAAGTCGTCATTCTAACTTTCTCGGAATTTGGAAGGAGAGTTAATGAAAATGCAAGTGCAGGAACCGACCATGGTACTGCAGCGCCTATGTTCTTGATTGGAAAAAATGTTAACGGCGGTGTATTTGGAAGTAATCCCAGCTTAACAGATTTAGACAGCAACGGAGATATTAAATATGTATTTGATTTCCGCCAAGTTTATGCAACTATGCTTAAAGACCATTTTGAAATGACAACTACTGAGGTAGATCAAGTTTTATTAAAACATTTTGAAACCCTTGCTTTAATAAAAACCACGACCGATGTTAAATATGATTTTAATATTCCTACAGACTTTGTATTAAAACAGAATTATCCCAATCCATTCAATCCTACAACAAGGATTGAATATTCATTGCCGCAACCGACAGATGTTAGGTTGAAGGTGTATGATGCACTTGGCAGAAATGTTGCTACAATTGTAGATGCATTCCAATCAGCCGGTAGTTATTCCGTAAATTTTAACGGAAGTGCTTATGCAAGCGGTACATATCTCTATGCATTAGAAACCGGTTCAGAAAAAATTGTTAAAAAGATGATTCTGGTTAAATAGATTTAACACTTTTTAAATTGTTTGAGTTGATTGTGTTATATATTTTAATCACATAAACAAATAGGATGGCGTTATGAAAGCAAGGTTCGTAATTATTTTGTCTGTACTCTTTTTATTTGGTTTCACGGCACAATCATTTTCTCAAGGTATGGGGGGAATGAATCAACAAGATCGAATGAAGCAGCAACTTCAGACCTACAAAGAAAGACTTAAACTCACAGATGCTCAGTTCAATAAAATTGATACTATTCTTAAAGATCAAATGAGCGAAATTCAGAAACTTAGAGACAGCAGTAGCGGTGATAGAGATGCGATGAGAGAAGCAATGATGAGCTTAAGAGAAAAAATAAATAAGAAAATAGAAGCGCTTCTGGATGATACACAAAAAGCGGAATTTAAAAAGATTCAAGAAGAAGCAGCTCAAAGAAGACAGGGAATGGGTCGAGGTTAATTGTTTTGAATATTATACCTGATACCGGAAGATTCCGGTATCAGGTATTTTTTGATAATTATAAATTTAAATTCACACCAAGGTATAAACTTCTCCCAAGCGTACCGTAATTCAGAACTTCTTCATACTTTTTATCAAAAAGATTTTCGATTCTAAATGTTAATTCTAAATAACTAAATAATTTATACGATCCCGATAAATTGACTAAAGTGTAATCAGGTATAATAACACGTTCGGCGGGATAAGTTGAAAAATCTTTGTCCTCGCGTTCTCCAACATAAAGAAACAGCATATTCAAATTTACATTTGTATTGAGTTTATAATTTATATTGAAAGAAGCCTGGTGTTTTGGTCTTCGCAATAAAGATTTGCCGTAGTCGTCACTTAACTCATGTTCGTCCTTTGTTTTCGTAAAAGTATAATTAACATTTGCCGTTAGTTTATTGAGGTCAAAAACCGATGCAACAATTTCAAAACCATGTGAAGATGCCTGTGCAATGTTTATTGTCTTATAGTTAGCATCAAACCCAAACATATTTTCAAGATTCAAATTGAAATATGTGAACGCAACACTGAAATTTCCCCGTAAAAAATATTGTTCAAAACCGGCATCCCATCCTTTACTTTTTTCCGGTTGTAAATCCGGATTTCCAAATGCAGGATCAAAAAGATAAAATAGGGAAGGTGCTTTAAAGCCTGTTCCAATAGACATTTTTAGTTTTGTGTTTGTGGAATTAATATAATATGCCGGTGCAATCCGGTAAGTAGTAACACCTCCGAATTTTTGATTATTATCTAATCTAACTCCGGCAGAAATAAAAAATGAATTTTCATAACTGAATTGATCTTGTAAATAAATGCCTGTTGTTCTTACGGATTGTTCCGGGAAAATACTTTCGAATGGACCCCAATCGCTTGTTGAAACATAACTGGAATTCGTTCTTTCGTTTTCGGTTTCTATACCGAAAGTTATCAAGTTATTTTCGATAAGACTAAGATTGCTCTGCCAATCAAATTTGACTCTATCTGCTTTATTAAATCCATCCGAAGATAAATTAGGATGAACTTGATCCACAAGATCAAGTGAGCGGCTGAATCTTTTAACTAATGAAGCATTGAATTGCTGCTGCCATCTTCCTTCAAAGAAAGATAAATTCAATCCGCTTTTGAAAAGCTGTTCTTCTATATTAAAATTGAAATTAGGATCGTCTCCTAATTTTTCATTTTGATCTAATGCTGTTTCCATTTTTGTAAATTTATAGAGCAGATTTATTTTTGCAATTGAGGAAATATTAAATCCGAAACGTGAATAAAATGAATTGTTCGTATAACGATCTTTCTCAGCATTCCCAAATTGCGAATCGCTTGAAGAAATTCCATCACTTCCATTCCGCGTTACCGTAATGGCGTAATTGAGAATTCCAAAATTACCCTGTGCGGAAAGATTCCCTCTGTAATAATTGTTGGAGCCTCCTTCTCCTAAGAAATTAAATTGAGGTTTATCAGTTCCTCTTTTTGTAATTATGTTAATTACACCTGCTATTGCCTCCGAACCATACAATGTACTTTGAGGACCTCTTACTATTTCAATTCTTTCTATATCGTTTGTATTAAGTGTTGAAAAGTCAAACGCATTATTCGGAGAGGAAGCATCGTTCATTTTAACACCATCAATAATAACCAATGTGTGATTTGAATTTGATCCTCTTATGTAAACGTATGCAAGTTTTCCCGGCCCGCCTTGCTGCGTAATTGTAAGTCCGGGCATTTCACGAAGAACATCAACAACAGTCCTTAAATTTTGACGTGATATTTCCTCGGATGTAATAATTGATACTGAACTGCCAAGAGTGTAATACGGAGTTTCCGTTTTATTTGCAGTAACAACAATTTCCGATAAAGTTGTTTTGACTGAATCGGATTGCTGAGCTGAAACAAAAATTTGAAATAGAAAAAAGATTATTAGAAATGAATAAAGATGTTTCATAGAAGTTACTCCTTTTAATAAGTTGTAACTCCGCGTGATGTTAAGATTGATTCAAAATATTGAGAAGGAGACACATGAACCAAAACCTCTACCCGCGAAGGTTTATAAATTTGTGAATTCTACGGCAGGTCTCCTGGCTCAAGACATCGTTTAACGCCTTCCCGGATTAATTGAGAATTGAAAATGGCAAATTGAGAATTAAATTCTCAATTCTAAATTCTCCATTCGCAATTGCTTTACCAGTGGCAAATGTCAAACGATTATTTATGTCTCTTACAGTTGCGGGGCAGCACCGGACTTACACCGGTTTCCCTATTGAGTTCAAAACGAACACCGCAAAATGTTTAAGAATTTCGGGCACAAGATAAAAAAGAAGGAAAAACTGTGCAATGATAGAAATTTAAATATTCAGCCGATATACTTCTTCTTTGAAAAAAAACATTATTAGCTTTATCTTACAATTGAAATTAAAAATTACTTATCAGAACTGTGCTCAAGATATTCATATCACACAAAGTTATTTTCACAAGATTAATTAAACCAACCGCAACTATTATCAAAGTCATTCATCTTAAAACAGGAGAGATCTAATGGGATGGGTTTGGAAAAGTTTGAACTCCTCCATCGGTAAAAAGTTGGTAATGGCAATTACAGGAATATGTTTAATCTTGTTTTTGGTAATCCATTTGATCAACAACTTAACGCTGTATGCAGGACCTGATTTATTCAACACAGTAGTAAAGAATTTAGACAGTATTAAACCATTAATTAGGGTAGTAGAAATAATTCTTGCTCTAATCTTTATTCTGCACATTATTAACGGAGTACGGCTGTGGATCGAAAACAAAAAAGCACGGCCGGTTAAATATACCGTTAACGGTTCATCAAAGAACACAACTGTATTTTCAAGAACTGCTTTTATTACCGGAAGCATCATATTCATTTTTCTTGTTGTTCATCTAAATACTTTTTGGGTTTCATTTAATTTAGGACATCCGTTAGCCGAGAGCCACAGGTATTATGATATTCTCGTCGAAGCATTTCAAAGTCCTATTTATTCCGGACTCTATGTTGTTGCAATGCTTCTTTTGGGATTCCATCTTAATCACGGTTTCCAAAGTGCATTTCAAACTTTTGGTTGGAATCACAAAAAATATTTTCCACTAATTGAAAAGATTGGAACTATATATGCCGTAATTATGACGATTGGTTTTGCTTCAATTCCAATTTACTTTTTATTTTTCTTCGGAGGTAAGTGATGATAAAATTAGATGCCAAAGTACCTGCGGGTAAATTAGAAGAGAAGTGGACGAACCACAAATTCAATATGAAACTTGTTAACCCTGCCAACAAACGTAAGTATGATGTAATTGTTGTCGGAACGGGATTAGCAGGCGCTTCAGCCGCTGCATCGTTAGGTGAACTCGGTTATAATGTTAAAGCATTCACTTTTCATGATAGTGCAAGACGCGCACACAGCATTTCTGCACAAGGTGGAATCAACGCCGCAAAAAATTATCAGAATGACGGTGATTCTGTTTACAGATTATTTTATGACACAATCAAAGGCGGAGATTTCCGTGCACGAGAAGCAAATGTTTACCGTCTAGCGGAAGTAAGTAATAATATTATTGATCAATGTGTAGCCCAAGGTGTTCCATTTGCACGTGAATACGGCGGTCTGTTAGATAACCGTTCATTCGGCGGTGCTCTTGTATCAAGAACTTTTTATGCAAGAG
This sequence comes from Melioribacter sp., assembly GCA_012026935.1. Taxonomy (GTDB): domain Bacteria; phylum Bacteroidota; class Ignavibacteria; order Ignavibacteriales; family Melioribacteraceae; genus Fen-1258. Next base: position 7,251 of record VEPI01000156.1, read on the forward strand.
GACAAACCGGGCAGCAGCTGCTTCTTGGTGCCTACACCGCAATGAACAGACAAGTCAAAACAGGAAAAGTAAAACTTTATACACGCAGAGAAATGCTTGATGTTGTTGTTGTTGACGGCATTGCAAAAGGTATTGTAGTTAGAAATTTAATAACGGGAGAAATCGAAAAATATTCTGCTCATGCAGTTATTCTTGCAACGGGTGGATACATGAACGCATATTTCCTTTCTACAAATGCAATGAATTGTAATACAACGGCTATATGGCGTGCACACAAACGCGGTGCAGCATTAGCAAATCCTTGTTATACACAAATCCATCCAACGTGTTTACCGGTTCACGGTGAGAATCAATCTAAGTTAACTTTAATGAGCGAAAGTTTACGTAACGATGGACGCATTTGGGTTTCCAAACTAAAGAACGATATGCGCAAACCGAATGATATTCCGGAAGAAGAACGCGATTACTATCTCGAAAGAAAATATCCTACTTACGGAAATTTAAGTCCGCGCGATATTTCTTCCAGAGCTGCTAAAGAAGCTTTTGATGACGGACGCGGTGCGCAAGGGCAGGAAGCAGTCTATCTCGATTTCAAGGATGCAATTAATCGTCTTGGACAACATGTTATTGAAGAACGCTACGGTAATTTATTTGAGATCTACGAAACGATTACCGGAGACAATCCATATAAGTCACCGATGAAAATTTATCCCGCGCCGCATTATGCTATGGGCGGCTTGTGGGTAGATTATAATTTGCAGAGTACAATTCCGGGATTGTTCGTTGCAGGAGAAGCAAATTTTTCTGATCACGGTGCAAATAGACTTGGTGCCAGTGCTCTAATGCAAGGATTAGCCGATGGTTACTTTGTTATTCCTTACACAATAGGAAATTATCTTGCCGGCGACAAACCTACTTTAGTTAAAACCGATCATCCCGAATTCAACAAAGTTCAAAAAGAAGTTGAAGATATGACGACAAAACTACTTTCGATCAAAGGAAAGAGAACGGTTGACGACATACACAAACAACTCGGCAGAATTATGTGGAATAAAGTTGGTATGGGCAGGAATGAAAAAGGATTAAAAGAAGCGATGGTTGAGATAAAAGCTTTGCGCGAAGAATTCTGGAAAGATGTAAATGTTGTCGGTAATTCGAAAGATGTCAATCAATGTTTGGAACGCGGTGCAAGAGTTGCAGATTATTTAGAGCTTGGTGAATTAATGGCTCTTGATGCTCTAACACGTAACGAATCATGCGGAGGACATTTTAGAGAAGAATATCAAACACCGGAAGGTGAAGCTTTAAGAAATGATGAAGATTATACTTTTGTTTCTGCTTGGGAATTTAAGGACGTCGGTAAATGGGAATTGAACAAAGAACCTCTTGAATTCACTTCTGTTAAACTAGCTACAAGGAGTTATAAATAATGGAACATAAAAAAATAAATTTAACTCTTAAGATTTGGCGCCAGCACGGTCCTAAAACACCGGGCAGTTTTGTTGAATATAAAGTAGCTGTTTCACCGGATTCATCGTTCTTGGAAATGCTGGATGATATTAATAATGATCTTGAGAAAAAAAATCTTGAACCGATTGCTTTTGAAAGCGATTGCCGAGAAGGAATTTGCGGAACATGCGGACTTGTAATCAACGGACAGCCGCACGGACCTATTCCAAGAATTGCAACTTGCCAATTGCATATGAGAAATTTCAAAGAAGGCGATACAATTTACATTGAACCGTTCCGTGCAAAAGCATTTCCTATTATTAAGGATTTAATGACAGACCGTTCGGCAATGGATAGAATTATGGAGGCAGGCGGATTTATTTCCGTTAATACCGGAAGTGTGCCGGATGGAAATGCAATTCCCATTGCCAAAGAAATTGCATCCGAAGCGATGGACGCTGCCGCATGTATCGGATGCGGTGCATGTGTAGCGGCTTGCAAGAATGCATCGGCAATGCTGTTTGTTAGTGCAAAGGTTTCTCAATTTGCACTACTGCCTCAAGGACAGCCGGAACGTTATCAGCGTGTAGAAGCAATGGTGAAAGTCATGGATGAATACGGATTCGGAAGCTGCTCAAATACTTATGCATGTGAAGCAGAATGCCCGAAAGGGATTTCCGTAAAAAATATTGCACGCATGAACCGCGAATATTTTATGGCAAAGATTAAATAATGATTTGTTTGTGAAAACCTTGAAGGTCTTTTAGTGACCCTGCCTACCGGCAGGCAGGCTTCAAGGTTACGGTTTAAAATCCCGGCTAATTAAGTCGGGATTTTTTTATGGCTTTTTGGTATTATTGATTATCCGCTTTGCACAAACGATGGTTATGATGGAGAACCTCTAATTAATGTTCGAAAGAGAAATAAAATTTATTTATGATTTCAATCTGAATAAGGTCAACAAACTCGGACCTTTTTTCACATTCGAACAATTACTTGCTTCGGATCTTCATCCGGCAATTCTACAATACATCTCGGCTGAAATTGATTACTTGATTTTTGAAGATCGGCAGAAACTCCTTAAAAATTCCGTCTTCGATTACTCAGGAGAGAAAATCTCTTATCATTTTAATCAGATATCGGAAGAAGTTAAAAAGACAAAACGTTTTGCCCTTGAGTACATTGCCAAGTTAGTTCTGCATGCTTCATCGTTCACGGTAAATTATCTTATACATCCTAAGTGGACGCTGCAGAAATTTGTATTTGATGAATCCCAAACCAAAACAACAAATGAGATCAAACAAATTCTGAATTATGTTTATTATTATAAATACACAAACAGAATTCTAATATCATACATCAACACAAAAAAGATTTTATCAATGAACTCTAAAGAGTTCGAGGAACTTCTGAATAAAGCCGATAAGCTTGGAACTGAGACTTACCTGGAAGCAATTTTATCAAACGCACTTAAATCAATGGCTGAGTTCTTAAATATCGGTGAGATCAAGAAATCAAAAATTCCTCTTTCAGCAGTGGAAATGTTTTTAGAAGAAAAAGAATTAGTATCATATTTGCAAAAGGTCAGTGAAACATTCGGTAAAGATGAAAACGCGAAGATTGAGGTCAGCGATATATTAAAGGTTATGAAAAATGTTATGATTGTTAGGGAAGAACCCTTACCCGAGATTGAGGAAGAAGAGAAATTTGAAACTGAAGAAATTG
>VEPI01000156.1:10594-17030 GCA_012026935.1 Melioribacter sp.
AGAATGGATGAGGATATTAGAATTGAACCGGTGTATGAAGAACAAACTGCGGGAACTACCGAAAACACATTAGAAGAGAGTGATGAAATTGAAGAAGAGATTGACAATGCCGCTTCCGAAGAAAATGACACGGATGAATCGAATGTACCGGAAGAAAAATATGAAGAAGATTTATTTGGTAAAACTGAAAAGTCTGATGAAGAAAACGAAGAACAGGATCGCCTCTCATTTATAATTAAACAAAAAGATGAAGTACAATCTGAAACTAAAAATGAAACAACAAGCGAAGAAGATTTGACAAATAATGAAAGTGCTGTCGAAAGCAATGATAACAATAATTCCGAAAAGGAATTTGAATATGTAGATAAAGTTAATGAGGTAACAACAAACTTACAGCATGAAAGTGATGAATCATTTAAAGTTGATCTTGCTGAGATTCTTGAACATAAAGAGATGACAAAAATAATTGAAGTTATCTATGATTATGATATTGAAGACTTTGCAAAAACTCTTGATGAAATTTCGAGCTGTAAAAATGCAGATGATGCACATTTGGTAATCAACCAAACACTGATAACCCGCCGAATTAATCGCAACTCAAAAGAAGCAGAAACTTTTAGATCAATCATTTCAGAATATTTTGGCGGTAAATAATTAAATGTTTATAGACTACGCAAAGATTTATATCAAAGCCGGTAATGGCGGAGATGGCGCTGTGGCTTTTAGGAGAGAAAAGTATGTTCCTAAAGGTGGACCTGCAGGAGGAAATGGCGGTACCGGCGGAAGCGTAATATTCCGTGCTGACCGGAATCTAACTACTCTTTTAGATTTTCAATATAAAAGAAAATATATTGCTGATGACGGAGACCCGGGCGGATCTTCATTAAAAGATGGAAAGAATGGTCAAGATATAATTATTAAAATTCCTGTCGGAACTTTAATAAAAGATGCAGATACAAATGAAATAATTTTTGATTTGGATACAGATCAGAAAGAATTTATAGCAGTAAAAGGAGGCAAAGGCGGTAAAGGTAACAGCAATTTTGCAACCCCGACAAATCAGACACCGCGTTTTGCAGAACCGGGAAAACCAGGCGCAGAAAAAAATATTGAACTGGAATTAAAATTAATTGCAGATGTAGGTCTTGTAGGATTTCCAAATTCAGGTAAATCAACTTTAATTTCTGTAATCTCGGATGCTAAACCCAAAATTGCAGACTATCCTTTCACTACACTTGAACCCAATTTAGGAATTGTCCGTTACAAAAATTATCAGAGCATTACAGTTGCAGATATACCGGGAATCATTGAAGGCGCACATCTCGGCAAAGGGCTCGGATTAAAATTTTTAAGGCATATCGAAAGAACAAAAATTCTTTTGATAATGATTGATATTACGTCTGAGGATTATGTTAAAGATTATAAAACACTTCTTGGTGAACTTGAAAAGTATTCAAAAGTATTGAGCAAGAAGAAAAAACTTGTTGCTTTAACAAAATCGGATTTGATTGAGCCAAAAGAATTAAAAAAGCTAAGCAAAAAAATACCCGGTTATAAAGCAGAGATGTTAATTTTTTCCTCCGCTACAAAAGACGGGATTGATAAATTACTTGACGTACTTTGGAAGGAATTGAATGATTAGGTATTCAAAAAGAAAAGGGATTTCTACGGACGAATACAAGAAGAATATCCTCGCTAAATTGAGATAACATGGTAAAAACAAGCCTATCATTGGCTTGAACTTGGAGAGGTGATGCTTTATATTTACACCCCGTTTTAAGCAATTTGGCGAGGTAGCTCAGCTGGTTAGAGCAATGGAATCATAATCCATGTGTCGGGGGTTCGAATCCCTCCCTCGCTACTATTAACAAGGAGTCTATTATGTACACATTACTTATTATGCTTTCAGTTGTTATTGCGTTTTTACTGATAGTTGTTGTTCTACTTCAATCAAGCAAGGGCGGTGGACTAGCAGGTTCATTCGGTGGTGCAGGTCAGTTTGGAACAGTCTTTGGCACAAGAAGAACGGCAGATTTTTTAAGCCGTATTACCTGGTGGTTAGGCGGCGCGCTTTTAATTTTAGCAGTAGTTATTAATTTATTCTTTTTACCCGGACAATCAACATCTGCTCAGCAAGAAAGCATTATACAGAGCGGGGGAAGACAGCCGGTGCCAACTGCACCTGCTTTACCTCAACAGCGTACAACTCAGCCGGCACAAAAATAAATTTTGAATTAAGCCCCGGTCACTCGGGGCTTTCTTCTCATAAGTTAATAATGAATGCTATTCTTAAATCCTATCTTATTTATTTTATTTGGTGAAAAATGAAAAATGGACATAAGCCGCCTGTAAAGGCTTACAACAATTTGGAATTCCTAAATTCTGCCGACGGCCGGACGATTAGAATTCTATCGGAGTTTTATGAGCCTAAAGCACGTTTCAGAAAAAACAAAATTGTTGATACAGTAGTTTTTTTCGGTTCGGCAAGAATAATTTCCAGAAGAGATGCATTAAAACTTTTAAATCAAGCGAAGAAAGAAAAATCATCTACCTCAAAGAAAAAATTTGAACATGCTCTAAAACTTTTGGAAATGTCTCAGTATTATGAAGATGCAGTTGAGCTCTCTAAGAAACTAACCGAATGGTCTATGTCTCTTCCGGTTAATGAAAAGAGATTTATAATTTGCAGCGGCGGCGGTCCGGGCATTATGGAAGCAGCAAACAAAGGAGCTAGACTTGCAAAAGGTCATTCGATTGGTTTGAACATCAGTATTCCATTCGAGCAGTTTGTTAATAAATATGTTGATCCCGAATTGGCTTTTGAGTTTCATTATTTCTTCATGAGAAAATTTTGGTTTATATATCTGGCAAAAGTTCTTGTTGCATTCCCCGGTGGATTTGGTACCATGGATGAACTAATGGAAGTTATCACATTGATTCAAACTAAAAAAGTTACCAAGCCGCTTAAAGTTATAATTTATGGCGAGAGTTATTGGAGAGAGATTTTAAATTTTGATGCAATGACAGAACATGGAATGATTAGCAAGAACGATATGAAGATTTTAGATTTCTGTTCCAGTGTTGACGAAGCATTAGAAAAAATCACTTCACATTTTAGGAAACATTATCTCAATAATCACAATAATGGCAAATAAGAAAAAACCCCGCATGAGCGGGGTTTTTTTTGTTATGACGATTTTCTATCGCGCATAGCTTGATCTCTAGAAGCTCTCCGCTTTGCTTTAATTCCTTCCAATCTCTTTTCAACGGACGGTTTTACAAAGAAAGTTCTCTTCTTGAATTCTTTTAGAACACCTGAACGCTCATATTTTTTCTTAAAACGCTTTAACGCTTTATCAATATTCTCGTTCTCTGAAACGGTAATTCCAACCAACTGATATCACCTACCTTATTGTTGATAAAATTTTTGCGGCGTAAACCTATAAAAATCGGTGCTAAGAATCAAATCAGGTAATTATGAGAGCCATGTAAAGAATCCCAGCTTCTTTAAGAAGTTGGGATTCTTTATTGCGGCTTAATCTTCATCGGGTTTAATCACTAAAACCGGGCATTTGGCATAGCGGATCACCTTTTCGGCCACGCTTCCCATTAAAGTATGCAGAACACCTGTCCTTCCGTGTGTAGCAATTACTATCAAATCACCACTGTTTTCATTAGCATATTTAATTATTTCCTCGTAATCAACTCCTTTTCTTAATACTTCGGTCACCATTAACGAAGAGTCTTCTCTTAAATCTTCTGCCGCTTCATTTAATTGTACTCTTGCATTGTCTTCTATCTTACGAAGAATATTTTCTTTTGATTCACCTTGATTAGCTGTAGCTGAAAACGGGGGAGTTTTTTCTAAAACATATATTAAATGAATTGTTGCGTCCATTCGTTCAGCAAGATCTTTTGCATAACTAAATGCGCTGGCAGAAAGTTTACTTAGATCGGTAGGAACGATGATGTTTTTAATGTTGAACATATTTTTAGATTAATAGAAAAAGATTAGTTGTTAATGTTTTGCGATATATATAGAAATATTTTTTTGTCGAGGCCTACGGGGGATTTACAGCAGGAGAATCGTGTTCTTAAAAGATCTTTTATACACTTCTGGATCATATATTCATTCCGGATTACGTAATCATCAGTAATAAGCTTTTTCATGCGGCAGCAGATATTCTGATCTTTTAATTCTTCATCTACATAAGATGTTATTTCTTCTAGCAATTCCATTTCAATTAATCGGATTTTTTTGCGGAATTCTTTTTCTTAACAAAACCTTTGTCTTTAGCGTAATCGAACAGTTGAACATAAAGCATTTTACGTGCACGGTGTAAACGCGATCTAACTGTTCCAACCGGGATATCAACAAAGTCGGCAATCTCTTCGTATGTAAATCCTTCTATATCACTTAAGATAACTACCGTTCTAAAGTCTTCAGGTAATTCCGATATTGCTTTCGAGATTTCGTCATCCAGCAGATTTGCAAAAGCGTCCTCTTCGTAATGCTGGGTTTCAACTTCATCGGCTTTTATATTTTCATAAAAATTTTGAACATCGTCGTAATCAACTTTATTAGGTTCCTTTGTGGTTTTGCGGTAGTCGTTAATGAATGAGTTCTTTAGAATTCTAAAGAGCCAAGCTTTGCAGTTGGTACCTTTTTCAAATTTATCGAAGAAGCGGAAGGCTTTTAGATAAGTTTCTTGAACAAGATCATCGGCGTCATCTTCATCGCCGGTCATTCTTAGGGCAAAGCTATAAACAGCATCAAGATGAGGGACTGCTTCTTTTTCAAATTCCGCATACCTCTGTTGAAGTTCTTTATCATTCAACGTATTTGTTATTGCGCGCATTGTTGTCGCTTTCTAACAATAAAAAATTTATTGTTACCATTAAAATAATTAATTAGCTCTCCATTTGATAATGAGGGAATCTGCTATTTAACCTTTTCTATTATGAATCCGTTCCGTACTTCTTTTTTCAATTGACCGTTAAAAAAGATTTTCAGATCGGCAGGTTCATCAATACCAAGTTTATTATCCGGAATTATCTGATAGCCGTTAAGATCGTGTTCTTCTATTCCGTAGAAAATTGAAAGATCGCCTAAATCGGCAATCTTACTTTTATAATAGAATGATTGTAATTCTTTATTAAGTTTTTTCTCGCGGTTAATCCCAACGTCTATCTTAAAATTTCTTCCGTTATAGTTTAAAGTTAAATTTCTTAAAAGTAGATCAAAAAGAAGTTCTTCATTTTCGGGAATATCGAAATACTTTTTGTGTTCAATGCTTTCATAATCTTTCTCAGCGATGGATTTGAAAGCTGAAAGCAAAGCAATAAAATTTAATTTGCGTACAAAATCTTTTTTGATATCGTTTTTATAAAAACCGGATTCAATTAAAATTGTGCTGATACCGTTCCTTGTAAAATTATCTCCGAAAGCACGCGGCTCAAAATCATCTTTGTAGCGGGCAATATTTTGGGGAATGAATTGAGAAAGAGCTTCACTGATTCTGCAGATTACCTGCATACTTTTTTCGCGCGTGTAATTTATACTTTTAACATGATTCATCGGCGGAGACAAAAGAGAAATTGCCGAAGCATTATTTGATCTACCTGCTGTGTAATAGCTGTTTTGATCGTGTAAATTAAAGCCGAACTCGGGCTCGAGCTTTTCGGCATAGTCCCAAAGTATTTTTGATTCATCGGATTGCAGATGCAATGCATCGCGGTTGAGATCTATATTATAAGCATTCTCGCGCGTAAACATTTTAGCACCGTCGGGATTTACCATCGGTATAAAATGAAATGTAATTTTTTTTAGGAGAGTATTTCTGAAATCATCATACTTATCGTTAGCGGAGAAAAAGTTGAACAGATCGAACAATGCTGCAGTAGCAGTTGGTTCATCACCGTGCATCTGCGACCAGGCTAAAATTTTTGTTTCACCTTCACCGAATACAGCAGAAAAAATTTCTTTTCCATCGAGCGATTCGCCTAATTTCCCGACACGGAAAAGATTCTTGATTTGCATTTTGGCAATCAGTTCTTTTATCTGCTCGTGATTAATAAAATCCGGATTAATTTTTTTCTCGCGGTAACTATCATAGTCGTTAAAAAGTGATTTAAAGAGTTCGTTGGAATTCAATTTATACTCCGCTATTTTTCACTAAGTAAATTTCAACAAGTTTAGTTTTGATTCAAAAATAATTTAAGAAATATTTTAGATACACGGAGGATTTTATGGCAACTGATACATTAAAAATAGGTTCAAAAGCGCCGGACTTTAATTTACCCGCAACAGACGGCAAAAAATATTCATTAAGCACATTTGCAGATAAAAAAGCACTTGTTGTAGTATTCAGTTGTAATCACTGTCCTTACGTGCAGGCTTATGAAGATAGAATAATCGAAATACAAAAAGATTATG
>VEPI01000005.1 GCA_012026935.1 Melioribacter sp.
CATATGCACAAAGCCAATGTCAGAAGGTGGTAGATATTTGGCAACTTGACCATTATGAAAATGTACCCGGCAAGATTGTGGGTATATGGCCAAGACAAGATGCCTGGATCAACATCCTAAAACTACGCACCTTGCGAGATACGTTAGGATTTTATTATATGTACACCAATGAAGGTTATATTAATAATTGTCTTCAAGCTGGTTATACACCGCAAACAATAATTATTGGTGGTTTAGTTCTTACTGATAATGACTATCAAAGATTAATACCTTTATATCCAAACTATTTGGCTTATTATACAGACGAACCTGTTACTGGTATACAAGATTTACCTTGTAATGATGCAAATGACAAATTAAATATTATTAGAAATTTTTTGAATAATCATGGTTGTATTTCGTCTAACCTTGCAGTAGGGGAATCTATTCACGAATATTTGGGATATAGATATTATTCAGATTGTGTGGATGATCATGTAGATATTTTAATGTGTACAAGATATCAAGATGGCGCACCATGGTGGTCATCTGATCAGAGTGGTATTTGGACTGACTGGAAAAATAATTATCCTACTAAATTTAAGTGGACATGGATCTCATTCGATGAAGATTATTTGGAATTTGATAATCTTATTGGACATGCAAATAATCTTGGTTTACAGGGTATCTGGCTTTATGAATGGGAAGATGGAATGGACCTCATTTCAGAACGAAATCGTTTGAATAGTTTTGCATTATTTGCCTGGAAGTGGGGTTACTTAACCAGAATCGAAAGGAAATGGACTTATGTTTATCAATGTTTAAACCAAAATCCATGCGATTGTGACCCAGCTAGTCCTTCAGGTTGGATTATTATAGATAGGTATCCAACTTATGAAACAAGAGTTCGAACTTATTAATATTAGGATCAAGACAACTATGAAAAAATACTTTGTTTTACTATTATTTATAATTCTATGCTTCAATTCATTGACACCAAAATTAATATCCGCACAGACAAAAATTGGCGTTAGTATTGATGCATTAGGTTATATTGAAAAGATTGAAAATAATTTTTTAGATTCTTCAACAACTAGTGTATCATCGTTCGAAAACAATTACGGTTTTTCAATCCCATTTACTTTTAAAATAGCTGATAATTATTCCCTTTCTCTACGTCCCGGATTTATTTTCGGAAGTTTATATACTGGACCTCATATTGCCACTTACGCGAATTACGAATTAAAAAATAAAATGTATATGCTTCTTGGAATAAACGTTCATTTTAATTTATACGTTGGTGGACACAGCAAACATGGTTATTCAGTAACAATACCCTATGTAGTAACGGGTTTTGGCTACAAAATTCCGGCATACGGTACAGTGGAGCTCCAATTACATTGTTCTTTTAATGAAGTAAATTATGGTTATGGTCGAACACCGACTGGTTATTCATCTTTTTATGATTCATATTATAAAACATCATGGTTAATAAAATTAAGTTTCTGCTATGAATGGGAGTTATAATGTAAGTAAATTATTTAGGGCTGAGCAATCAGCCCTTATTTTTTTAATTACGAATGCATAAACCAAAACCCATGTGATTGTGATCCAAATAGTCCCGCTTGTTGGATCATTATAGATAAGTATCCAACTAATGAAACAAGGACTAGAACTTATTAAATATTGGAGAATAAATAATTATGAACATTAAACTATTTTTCTTTTCGATTATTCTTCTTATTTATTCAAATCTATCAGCGCAATTTTCATTAGGAATAAATCTTGAGCCATTTAGCCTCTCAAGTAATGCAGGAACAAATGAAGGGTTATCACCTTTGAGTCTTTCTGCTTCTTTGGATTATCAATTAGATTCAGTAAAGTCATTTTCTTTTAGAGCCGGGTTGTACGGAAAAGATATTGGAACGGGCATATTTAGGGGTTCAAATTTCTCTTTATATGGTAGATATCATTTTAACGGCACACTTTATTTGTTGACGTGTTTGGGTTTACATAAAAACGATGGATCAGGCTCAATGGCCAGTAGTGTAACAAATCGCAAAGTTTTTCTAGTAGGAGTAGGAGTTGGAGTTAAACTTATAAAAAGTTTGCACATTGAAAATCTACTCTTGTTACCGGTGGGTAATAGTGAGTTCGCAACGATTTCTTTTTTTGGTAGTAATAGCTCACTGAGTATGAAAATAAATTACTTATACAAACTTAGTTTCGGAATTGAATTCGAATTGTAAAATATTTTTTTAGGGCTGAGCAATCAGCCCTTATTTTTTTACTTACGAATGCATAAACCAAAACCCATGTGATTGCGATCCGAATACTTTAGGAGGCGATGGATGTTAGTTAATAAATATCCCACCTATGAAACAAGAGTAGTCACATACTAATTAAACTTCAAGGTGTAAACATGAATAAAATTTATTTATTTATAATATTACTATTATTTATTTGTACTAATACAATAATACTTTCACAGACATTTCATCTTGGAGTGAAAAGTGAACCATTCTTTCTCTTTTCAAAAATCGACTCCGAAACAGAATCTAAGTTTTATACAACGAGTTTCTATCTTTTAGGTGGTATGGAGCTAAACAGCAATATTCAAATAGAAGCACAATACGGATTTTTATTATCCGAAGGGTACAGGTACAACGGTTTTGAGACAAGTTTGATGGGCAAGTATTTTATTCGTGATAAAAAAGAACACATAATTTGCGGGATTACTTTGCATAAAAACGGGGGGGATAATAGCGCTTCACATAGAAGTGAAGGCAATTTTATGTCAATCGCAACAATTGGTGTTGGTACTTACTTGACAAAAATACTTTTTGTTCAAGCTTTATACCAGTTTCCAATAAGCGATAGTCAATATGCATATAATCTTATTTGGGATTTTCGAGAAGGTTCATATCAAAAAATACCATTGAAACTTATTGGTTTATTAAAATTTAGTGTTGGATTGTCTTTCGATTTATAAACACCTAGGGCTGAGCAATCAGCCCTTAATTTTATTTTTGAGACAATCTAATTAAGTATGAGATCACAATCATGAAAACAAAAATATTTTTTCTTGTTGTCTGCCTAAGTTTTTCT
>VEPI01000038.1 GCA_012026935.1 Melioribacter sp.
TGTTAAAATAATTTTATATCTACCGTAAAATCATAAAGGATTTCTTTCCCTACACTTCTTATCTTTACGAAGATCATTTATCCATTAAGAAAGAATAATGAAAATTGCATTCGCTTCAAGCGAAGTTTTTCCGTATGTAAAAACCGGCGGACTTGGTGATGTTGCCGGCTCTCTTCCGATTGAACTATCAAAGCTCGGGCATGAGGTGAAAGTTTTTCTTCCAAAGTATAATGTGTTCGGGGAAGAAGAACATGGTTTGCATTATCAATGGGATATCGGAGAAATTCAAATCCGTATTGCCGGATTGGTTCGTTCGGTTCATGTTCATGCAGCAACTCTTCCTAATTCAAACGTGCATGTTTATTTCGTGGATTGCCCTCACTACTTTCACCGTTTCCGCGTTTATACAAACGATCTTGATGAAGATGAAAGATTTCTTTTTTACTCTAAAGGTATAATAGAAATTCTGCAGCGTCTCGCTTGGGCGCCCGACATAATTCATTGCAATGATTGGCAGACAGGGGTACTTCCGCTTCTGTTAAAAGAAAATTACGGCTGGGATAAACTTTTCGAGAAAACCGCAACGGTATTTTCAATTCATAATATTGCATATCAAGGAATATTTTCTAAATCCGCTTTTGAAAAAGTTGAGATTAAACCTGAGCATTTTCGGCCCGGCGGTATTGGTGAGTATTACGGCGGTGTTAATTTCTTAAAAACCGGCATTCTAACTGCGGATATGATCAACACCGTAAGCGAAACTTATGCGCAAGAACTTTTAACGGAAGAATACGGTGCCGGAATGCAAAACTTTTTGGAAATCAGAAAGAAAGATTTTTTAGGAATTTTAAACGGCATTGATTATAATCTTTGGAATCCGGAGACGGATAAATTTATTCCTTATAAATATTCCGCTAACGATTTATCCGGCAAGTTTAAGAATAAACGGTTTTTACTTGAACATCTTGGCCTTCCGTTCAACGAAAATATTCCTCTTGTAGGAATTGTTTCCCGACTTGTTGACCAAAAAGGATTTGATTTATTTTCTTATGGATTAAACCGCCTAATGGATTTGCCGGTGCAATGGGTAATGCTTGGAGCCGGTGAATATAGATATGAAACTATGTTCGGCGAGCTGGCTCATCAATACCCGGAAAAGGTTTCCTCCTATCTCGGTTTTAATAACGAGCTCTCTCACTTAATTGAAGCCGGTGCTGATATTTTTGTAATGCCCTCAAGGTTCGAGCCGTGCGGGTTAAATCAAATTTATTCGTTACGATACGGAACCGTCCCCGTTGTAAGAAAAACCGGCGGTCTTGCCGATACTGTACAAGATTGGAAGGATTCTATTTCTCGCAGCGACGAAACGGGTAATGGATTCTCATTTGAAGAATATACTTCAGAATCATTTGTCCGCGCTCTTCAAAATGCTATTTATGAATTCCACAATAAAAAGGTGTGGCAAAAAATTCAGGTCAACGGAATGAACAAAGATTTATCCTGGGCAAAATCAGCAGGCAAGTATGTTTCGCTTTACGAAAAAGCAGTTTCAAAAATGAAAAAGGAAAAATAAATTAACCGTTTTTTTGAATAATAATCTCAACAACACTATTTTCAACTCATGAAATTATCTCAGCAGCTTATTTTCTTCGGTATTGTATTATCAATTTACGGATTAATTAATTTTTACATCTTCAGGCGTGCGCTGATTATCATTCCCGCCAACTATAAACCTCTTTTCACAATTTCTTTTGTTGTTGTAGTTCTTTCATTTATCGCAGGAAGATTATTAGAACGCGTCTCGGTTAATTTCTTTAGCGATGTCTTGGTTTGGATCGGTTCTTTCTGGATTGCATTTATGTTTTACTTTTTTTTGGCTTTACTTGTAATTGATTTGCTGCGATTAATTAACCTTGTTGTTCCTTTCTTTCCTGCCTTTATTACTCACAATATTGAAAAAACCAAACGCATTACTGCTGTTATAGTTCTAATATTAGTTACTATAACTGTGGTCGGTGGATACATCAACACGAAAGTTATTATAACAAAAACTTACAGAATGAAGATTCACAAAAACGCCGGCGAGTTGAAGTCTCTAAATGTTGCTATGGCTTCCGATATTCATCTTGGAACAATAATCGGTAAATCTTTTTTAAGTAAACTTGTAACCGAGATCAATAAATTAAATCCGGATATTATTCTTCTTGCCGGTGATATCATTGACGAAGATCTCGCCGCAGTTATAAAAAACAATGTGGGTGAAGAATTAATCCGTCTTAAATCTAAGTATGGTATTTATGCAATTACGGGAAATCACGAGTATATCGGCGGTGTAGAAGATGCTTACAAATATTTAACCGCCCACGGTATAAATGTTTTAAGAGACGAGAAAATAAAAATTGATAATGCGTTCTACATCATCGGCAGAGAAGATCGTTCCATAAAACAATTTGCGGGAAAGCAAAGAAAAGAGTTAAAAGATTTGTTAACCGGAGTTGATAAATCTTTCCCCGTTATATTAATGGATCACCAGCCGTTTGGATTAAACGAAGCGCTTGAAAATAATGTTGATTTACAGCTTTCCGGTCATACACACTTTGGACAACTTTGGCCCATCAATTTTATTGTTGAAAAAATCTACGATTTGAGTTGGGGTTACGGCGTTAACGGAAATACTCATTATTATGTCTCATGCGGTGTTGGTGGATGGGGCCCGCCGGTTAGAACAGGAAGCCGTCCGGAAATTATAAACTTCAAAATAAAATTTGTAGGCCCAAGGAAATAATTTTTTTTATTTCAGCAAAACCATTTTCTTGGTTTGAATATTGCCGCCAAAACTTATTCTATAAAAATACACTCCGCTCGGTAGAGACGTTGCATGCAACGTTTCTACATAAACACCTGCCGGTTTATACCCGCTCACAAGCGTTGCAACTTCT
>VEPI01000158.1 GCA_012026935.1 Melioribacter sp.
AGGAGAGATAATCAGAGGTTAATAAATTTATGATTGTTGATTTATGATTTACGAAATAACTACTAATAAATTTTGCATTATTTCTGTACTATTTTGATTTTAAAAGAGAAGCTACTGTCTCTTTAAGTATCTTATTTGAAACCGGTTTTGTAATAAAAAAATCTGAACCGGATTCGATTGCTGTTTGACGCATCTTAGTCTGTGCATGTGCTGTTAAACAGATTATAGGCGTGCCGGTGAATGATGGTGATGCTTTAATTTCTTTTATTAACTCCAAACCATTCTTAGCTCCTTTTAATGATATATCCATTATTATAATATCGAAATTATTATTACTGTAATTTTCATAATATTTTTCGGCGGATTCGCAAAAAACAAGATCAAAATCACCTTGAAAAATTCTTCTCATTACTTTAATAGATAAATCATCATCTTCTACAATTAGCATTTTTTTCATATGAATTTCCTCACTAGATAATGCTTAAAAACTTTTCAAAATTTGTTATTTTGCATGAGGCAGCAGCGAAATGAAGAATCTGATTATTTGATTCTTCGTCACCCGACAAGTCGGGCTTAACAGAATGACCATATGATTATCCTTTACTAAATACTACTCTAAAAGTTGAACCTATATTTTTTTCGCTTTCTACCTCTATTACGGCATTGTTTATTTTGCAGTAGTTCTTTACAAGAGCTAAACCAAGTCCATTGCCTTCAAAGCTTCTTGTATATCCATGCTCTTCTTGCATGAACGGTTCAAATATTTTAGGAATAAATTCTTTGCTTATTCCAATTCCCGTGTCTTTTACTTCAATAAAAATCTTGTCGTTTTTATTTTTTCCTAAAAGTATTTCTATCTTACCTTTTTTTGTGTACTTGATGGCGTTATCAATCAAGTTAGCAAAGATTTGAGTAATACTATATCCATCGGCAATTACTTTTGTGTCTTTTTCTTTACAAGTATATACAAACACTAATCCCTTCTGCTTGGTTGAAAGCAGATGCTCTTGATACAATTGATTAAGTATTTGTGAATCGAGATCAATTTTTTCAAAAAGCGGTTTATATCCGCTGGTTTGTAATTCTGCAACGTTAAGTATAAGATCAATAGTTCTAATTATTCTTCGAGAGGCCATACCAATACAACTAAAGCTATCACGTGTATCGTCATCCATTCCTTCATTAAATAAATCGTTGAGATACTCAACATTTCCTACTATTGCATTTAGCGGCGTTCTAATCTCGTGCGACATTTGTGCAAGAAATTCCGATTTCAACTTATCGGATTGTTCTGCTTTTTCTTTGGCTTCAATTAATTCCTTCTCTGCCCGTTTGCGTTCTGAAATATCTGAAGCAACTCCAATTAGTCCTATAGGTTTATTGTCTTTATCACTTATAATTGTTGTGGAAAGATAAATTGGGAATTCACTTCCATTTTTTCTTTTGTTCCACAATTCGCCTTGCCATCCTCCGCTTAATGTGGCGGGTAATATTTCACTGACTAATTCCGGAGGATTATTTAATGAACGAACTATATTCACATGTTTTCCAACTAGTTCGTTTTCATTGTAACCATATGTTTTCAAAAACGATTCATTGACAAACAGAAAATTGTCTTTCATATCAGTTATACTAACGCATTCATTAACACTTTTTAATGAGTGAGCAAGCATGGCAATTTCTTCTTCTGCTTTCTTTCGTTCAGATTCTGTTTGAATATATTCTAATGCAAATGAAATATCTGTTGACATTTCATCAAGTAAGTTCACTTCTTGATTATCAAAAAATTCCACTTCATTTGAATAGATGCTGAATCCGCCAATCACTTTTCCATAAACAATAAGTGGGAAGACTGCAAACGATCTAAACCCCAGAGACAAAGAACTTTGTTTCCAAATATTATTTAAATCTTCATCATCACTAATATTATTTGTAACAAAATGTTTCCCAAATTTTATCACGTTCAAAATTGGATTTTGATCGGGACTTACTTCTATTAAATTGTTTGCTAAGCCTGCAGTTGCAAAAGTTTCGATTTTTTTTGTCTCATTATCTAAGATTCCGATCCAAGCACTTTGAAATTTCCCTTCATCTACCGCTATCAAACATGCATCATTCAGCAGACGTTGAATATCGTGAATTCTTACGATTGCTTGATTGATGTTGCTAAGTACTGCATAAACACGATTTAATTTTTTTATTCTTTCTTCGGCACGTTTACGAATAGAATTTTCTGCTGAAAGTTCAGCAGTTCTTTCTATTACTAATTCTTCTAAATGTTCATTGAGTTTTTTTAGATCATCCTGTGTCTGTACCAATTCATCATTTCTTTGAACTGCTGCTTCATAAGTAGAAAGAAGAAGCGTAAGCATCTGTTGTTGACTAGCTGTAATAAAACGTCTTTTACCGCCCAATATTATTTCGACTCCGACCCTGACTCTCTCATTTTTATAGATATTTTTATTTGCAAGGATTTGCTTAACATGTGCAATAAGATAGTCTTCGCGGTAAGGTTTAGTTATAAAATTATCAGCTCCGCAAGCTATACCTTCAAGTACATCTTCTGACCGGGTAAGAGATGTTAACAGAATAACAGGAATCTCCATAGTGCTCTCACTCAATTTTATCTCTTTACACAATTCGTAACCATTCATTTCAGGCATAATTATATCGCTGATAACTAAAGAAGGTTTATGCTTAATAATCATTCCAAGTGCTTCTTTACCATTTTTGGCTACTAATACATTGTATTTGTATTTCTCAAGAATGTACTTTAATTGTTCTGCTTGAGTTACACTGTCTTCAGCTATTAAGATTTGATCAAAATTGTTTTCTGTATTTTTTTTATTTTTCATATACATTCCCCACTTATCTCTTGATTAAATCAATGAGAGTTGTTGTTATTTCATCCGGCGACAAAACATGTATTGCAGCATTAAGTTTTATTGCTTCACCGGGCATACCGTGAACAACAGAACTCTCTTTATCCTGAGCAATGGTTATTGCACCTATATCTTTCAATAATTTCAATTCATCTGCCCCGTCTCTCCCCATCCCGGTTAGTAATATACCGATCGTTTTGGGGCCGAAAACATGGGCTACTGAACGAAAGAGATATGCCACAGACGGACGAAGATTATTTTCTAATCCATGTCTGCTAAGTATAATTCTTGGTCCGTTTTCCACCCCCATATGAAAATCATCAGGAGCTATATAGCCGTGTCCCGGTAGCGGATGTTCACCATGAGATGCAATATGTAATGGAAAATTGGTTGTACTTTTCAACCATTCAACAAAACCTTCTGTGAATCCATGTGAAATGTGTTGAACAATTAATATTGGGATATGAATATTTTTCGGTAATCCTGAAAGAATTTTTTGTATTACTAGAGGTCCTCCTGTTGAAGCTCCGATAGCAATAACCTGTATTGCTGAATCTTCTTTAATTGATCTTGCAATTACCGGTTTAGAAGGAATAAATTTTTGTGATGTGGTTTTAATCCGTTTAACCATTTTTACTTCTGACATCAGTTTTAAAGTTTGGATTAATTCTTGTGTCTCTTTTTTATAATCCGGGTGATCTACACTCGGCGGTTTTTTCACAATAGCTAAAGCTCCGGCTTCAATCATACTAAATGAAAACATCACATCTTTTGCTGCTAAACTTCCTGTAACGATTACTATTGGTGTAGGATTTGTTTCCATAATTATCCGAGTTGCTTCCTTACCGTCAATCTTCGGCATATGCCAATCCATTGCAATAATATCTGGCCCTAATTCTTTAGCAGCTTCAATAGCTTCTGCACCATCATCTGCAACACCAACAATTTTAAAAATAGGATCAGAACTAATTGCATGAATTAATAATTGCTGCATTACCGGTGAATCTTCTGCGATAAGAATCTTGATCATTGTTTTCTACCTAGTTTATTTTTCAAGTTTTTATTTTCTAAAATGTTTAAGCTATTTAGACCGCAGACTGTAGGTTAGTAGGCTTTTAGACTGTAGGAAGTTGGTTAATCCACCTACTGCCTATTCACCTACAGTCTATTAACCTACAATCTATTTCCTACTTCTTAAACTACGAACTAAAGCGCCTATAACTTTTTCAGCTTCCAATAATTTTAGATTGCATTCGTTAGCTACTAAATCTTTTACATAACCTAGTCGCATTGCTAATCCAAATTGATAATGTACTTCTCTTAAAGAAGCGAAAGCGATTTCAAGGAATCGAAGATATTCAGTCTGGCTCTCGCGAGCACAACCTTCCACGATGTTAGAAGGAACGGAAACCACTGCTCTTCTCATCTGGGAAGTCAATCCATATATTTCTTCTTTCGGAAATTCTTTAGTTATCCGATAGACTAAAAGCGCTAATTCATCAGCAAGCTCAAATGCTCGAAGTTTAGTATGATCCCTCATATTTTCTCCTACAGCCTAAATTCCTACAGCCTAATAGTCTATAGATCTATTTCACAAAAGCTTTTTAATTACCTCTAACAAATTACTCTGGTCAAAACTGCTTTTTACTATATAGGCGTTCGCACCAACATCTATCCCATGTTCGCGGTCTTCGCGCGTTTCCAGTGCCGTAACAAGTACAACCGGAAGTTCACTAAGTTTTTTTTCTTTTCTAATTTTTGCGGTAAGTTCAAATCCATTCATCCTCGGCATATCAACATCGGACACTAACAAATCAAATCCTCCTATTAATGCTTTAGTAAACGCATCTACGCCGTCAACTGCAGTTTCAACAATGTAACCTGCAGTTTCCACAATATTTTTAATTAATGTACGCGATGTAATTGAATCATCTATTACAAGAATTTTATATTTCTTTTTTGTTTCAGTTTCTTTCTCGCTTAACTCCTTAAAAGAAACATCCGTTCGCAAAGCCGATTTCATCAAATCCGGTACGTTAATTACAGGAATAACTTTTCCCGAGCCGAGAATTGTAGCTCCGCTTATATTGTGCACACGGCTTAACTGCTTGCCTAATTCTTTAACCAGTATTTGATATTCCTCTAAAATTTCATCTACTTCAAAAGCAATTTTTTTATCGGCGTGAACGAGAATTATTAATTGTATAAAATTAAGATGATCGGCGGTGACATTTTTTCTGTTTAATTTGTTTTCAACTTTATTAACTAATCCTAAAACATTTCCAAGGTTTACAGTTGTGATTATCTTCCCGTCTATTATTATTGTTTCTTTGTTTTCAACTGTTTTGATTTCTTCACAATTAACTCTTACAACTCTATCTATATAAAGAGTCGGTATAACAAATAAGTTTTCACCGGTTCTAACTATGACTCCTCTTAAAGTAGAAAGTGTGAGCGGTAGAAAAAGACGGAATGTAGTACCAATATTCGGCATGCTGTCTACCGAAACCGATCCGCCAAGTTTTTCTGCCTTCTCACGAACAATTGCTAAACCTAATCCGCGTCCTGAAATGTCCGTTATAATTTGACTTGTTGTTATACCGGATTGAAATATTAACGATAAAATTTCTTGAGTACTTATTTTTTCCAAAGAATCTTTTGCAATCATTCCGGATTTGAGTGCTGCAGATCGAACTTTATCGAGATCAACACCGATACCGTCATCGGAAATGATTATTTCTAAATGACGGCTCTCCGTTGCATTAAAACTTAATGTTACTTTACCTGATGATGGTTTATTCAATCTCACCCGTTCATCAGGTTTTTTTATGCCATGATCAATACAATTCCGTACTAAATGAATTAAAGGATCTTTCAACTCTTCCAAAATCCGCTTATCAACTTCAATTTCCTTTCCAATGATTACTAACTCAACTTCTTTACCTTGACTACGTGAAAGATCTCTAACAAATTTTGGGAATCCTTCAACTATTGTAGAAATAGGAAGCATTAAAACGTTTTTCATTGATTCAAGGTGATCATCAATCATTCGTCCGAGTGAACGCTGATCATTTTCTAATACGTGGGCAACTTCAGCTATTTTGATTTCGAGTTCATTCAATCTCTCACTGTTCCAATCAATTATTTCTTTTAACTTAGATCCGCCTTCGGCAGTAGAGTGGATAGCCTGTTTTCCTAGCTTTTTTTTCCATGAATCTATTGAATCATTTATTGACTTTAGTTCCTTGGTCCTTTGTGCTGCTGCAATTTTATATTGAATCATTTGCTCAGCTTGCAAGAAAATCGGGTCTAATTTTGCAGTTGGTATTCTTACAGTTTCCGATCGGAATAATTTCTCATCAACTAATTCTATATCTGCACTTAAACTGTTTTCCGCCAAAATATTTTTTTTTGTTCCTTCCGATGATTTCTTAACAACTTTTGTTTTTGTTTCAACATTTTTTTCTTTTTCATCTTCTTCAGTTATAGATCGTAAATGTTTTATTAATTCACTATTATCATTGGGAGTTTTTAATCCGGCACCCGAAACCATTTTTGAAATGTTATCAATTGTTCTATGAATAAGATCAAATTGAGCTGCTGTTAATAAAAACTTTTCGTTTTTTAATTTTCCGAATATACTTTCGAGTTCCTGACAGATAGATTCAACATCTTTCATATTAACAGAACGTGCAGCGCCCTTTAAACTGTGTGCATCGCGGAAAATTGTTTCTATAATAACAGCTGCTTTTTCAGTTTTAGGCGATTTCTCTAATTCAATTATACCCGAAATGAGCCCTTGAATATGCTCTTCTGCTTCAACACGGAACGTTGCCCGAAGCCTTTTTAAAAACTCTTCATCTTTTGCATCCATCCGGGTACCCTATATTTTATACTGTTCAACCAGCAGTTTCAATTTCTGGCCTAACTGGTTTAAGTCCTTAGCTGCTTTTTCAGCCTGTAGCATGCTTGCTGCGTTTTCTGCACCTGCATTATTGATGCTATTCATTGCTAAACCAATTTGATCCATTCCAACTACCTGCTGTTTACTCGATGCAAAAATTTGAATTGCTGCATCTACAGCTTTGCTGCTGCTTTCTGCCAATTTTTTAATTGATTCGCCTGCTTGGGTTGATTGCTTTACTCCATTCTCAACAGCTTTACTGGTTTGTTCTGTTGCCATAACAGCTGCGCTTGTTGCTTTCTGAACATCATTCAAAATATTCCGCACTTGTATTGTGGCTTGTTTTGATTGAAGCGCAAGACTTTTTATTTCCTGAGCTACTACTGAAAATCCTTTTCCCTGCTCACCAGCTTTTGCCGCTTCAATAGATGCATTTACCGCCAATAAATTAGATTGATCTGCTACATCATTTACCGATGCAATTATTCCTCCTATTTGCTGGCTTTGCTCACTTAACCTCACAATTGTATTTGCAACAGATTCCATCTGCTCTTGAATATGATGCATTCCCTTAACTGTCTCATCAACTGCTTGCTGTCCGGTTTGAGTTACCAGAGCCACCTGCTGGGCACTCTCCGAAACATTGCCTGCTTTCTGACTTGAAAGCTGAGCAGCCTGGCGCACTTCCTCAACTGTAGTGGTTGTTTCACTTATTGATGATGCGGTTTCTGATACACCTGTTGCAACTTGAGTAGTAGCCGACAATATTTCGCTAGAGGAGGCAACCAGTATATCAACAGTTTCTTTTACTTCTTTTAGAATCTCTGAAAGAGCAGCGGTACGTATCTTTACCATTTCTTCCAATTGATCTTTATAGTTTTTCAATTCAGCATCTTTCCGTTTACTTTCTGTAATATCCCTTGCTGCTGCAAAAACTCCCTGTACTTCTCCTTTCTCGTTCTTATAAACGCTTGCATTATAAAGTACATCTGTTCTTTTACCTGAAGAGCTCCTGAGTGTGAGAGGATAATCTTTTACTACACCTTGAGAAAATACCTGCTTATATCCTGCTCTTGCTTTATCCGGCTCAGTAAAATAATCTGCAAAATCACTGCCTATAAGTCTTTCTCTCTGCACTCCTGTTATTTGTTCTGTTGATTTATTTACATCAGTAACTTTACCATCTGCACTAATTGTAACCAAAGGATCAAGACTTGCTTCAATAAGATTACGGGCATAGAGTGATGCAATGCGCAACTCTTCATCCTTTTGCTTACGCTCTGTAATATCTCTTGCTGCTGCAAAAACTCCCTGTACTTCTCCTTTCTCGTTCTTATAAACGCTTGCATTATAAAGTACATCTGTTCTTTTACCTGAAGAGCTCCTGAGTGTGAGAGGATAATCTTTTACTACACCTTGAGAAAATACCTGCTTATATCCTGCTCTTGCTTTATCCGGCTCAGTAAAATAATCTGCAAAATCACTGCCTATAAGTTTTTCTCTTGGTACTCCTGTTACTTGTTCAGTGGATTTATTTACATCAGTAACTTTACCATCTACACTAATTGTAACTAACGGATCAAGACTTGCTTCAATAAGATTACGGGCATAGAGAGAAGAAATACGCAATTTTTCCCTGCTTTCTGTAATTGCAGAAGTTGATTTGCGAAGATTTTCCAGCATGCCATTAAAGGCATTTGCTAATAAACCAACTTCATCAGCCCGCTCTACAAACGGCAAGGTAACTGTAAGATCTTTTCCATCTGCTATGCCGCCGGCAATTCCAGAAAAAACATCCAGAGGTTTAGCAATTGTTCTGTTCAGCAATGCTATCATTACAATACTTAAAAAGAGCATAGCTATTCCAAACATCATAAAAAGAAGTATTGATGAACTTGCCTGCTGCTGATCAATTACAAGTTGATTATCAGCATCTTTTGTTGCCTCATCTCCCATTTTAGTTGATAATGCTCTAATCTTTTCAAAACGGTCTTTTTGGGAGGTAGTACCTAATTTTTGTGCTTCCTCTATTTTTCCAATTTTGATTAGTGCAATTTCTTCTTTTCTGGTTTCGCGGTATGTATCAATTTCACTTTTCAGTTCCTTAAACTGGTTTTGGATTTGCGGATCCATAATAAGTTTGGATAATTTTTCCATGATAGTATCAATTGCCTGACTGCGTTCATTTATAACTTTTTCAAATGGTAATTGTTCTGCTTTATTTTTGGTTAACATCATATCCAGAATAGCTGCTCTGTTGAAATTCTGGTGAGATCTTAATTCACGCAGCTCAAGGGCAATTTGGAAATTCACATCATATAATTCTTTTTCGGATTTTGTGATTTCTTGGAGGCTGCGGTAAGCAACGATTATAACCACTAAAAACATTATCCATATCAATCCAAAACTGAATAACAGCTTAGCGCGTGTAGAGAGATTATTAAAATATTTCATGTTTATTACCCCTTTATTTTAAGAAATAATTTATTCTGCCTCTTGATGTATAATTATTTTTTCATCACTTAAAATCTTTTCTGCATCAAGGATGATGGTATGATCACTTGTAACACCTCTCAAATAACCTGTCCCTATTTCAATTGTTGGAACAAGAGAATTCTGAATCGCATCAAGCGGTACTGAACAAGTCCCTTGAATGGCATCTGCCAGAATACCAAACTCCATTTGTTCATTTTGGACGATAATTACTTTATTCAATTCCCCTAAACCTTTTTCGGGCAGATTAAAGAATTTTTTCAGATCAACTATAGAAATAATTTGTCCGCGCACGTTTATAATTCCAAGTACAAAAGGCGGCGTTCCGGGTAAAGGGGAAAAATCTTTCAGCGGGTAAACTTCGCGGATAAATGCAGTTTCAATTCCGTATGTTTCTGATGCTAAACTAAACTCCATAATTTCGATAAAATCTTTTTTAGTGGTCACGTCTTTAATTTCAACAGCTAAAGTCTGCGCCCTTGCTTTCAATATTGTATTTCTTTCATCTTCATGAAGAATAATTTTTTGATCAAGATTTTCTTGCTCAAGTTCTGTTCGAGTTTTTTTCATAATAACATTCCCGACCGTATTGAGGCATTTATTATTTCTTTGAACCTTCCGGCTGTTAGCCCTTCGGATTCCGGCAGAATCTCTTCTTGACTGCATTTATTTAAAATTGTTAGAACATTTTCAAAACATTTTTTTGCGTGATTAACATTACCAAGCCGCTGATATATATTTCCTAAGGAGTAGTAAGAGAGAACAAAGTTAGTGTCTAAGTATATTGCACGTTTCAGCGAGGCAACTGCTTCATCTAATTGATTATTTTCCTGAAGAATTGTTGCGTACAGATATTGCAACCGCGGATCAAGTTTGTTTGAAGCGATTGCCTTCTCGCATGATTTTAACGCATCGGCAAGTTTTCCTTGATTAGCATAAGCTCTGGTCAACAGTATTTGTTCTTCCAATGTTTGATCATCTTTCTGAAGCTTATTAATTACATCTGTGTAGTTGCCTTGTGAATAGGACGATAATGCTTCTTCATAAGTTGAATCAATATGCGCCGGTTTTTCTATAATGGGAAGAATTTCATTTTCGATTTTACGGATTTGAGGTTCAATCTCTTCAATAATTTTGATGGGTTCTAAAAACGGTTTCAGCAAAACCGGTTTATATTCAACTTCAATAACCGGAAGCGGTTTTTGATATTTTAATTTCTTAGATGTCTTTTGATATATAACCATTCCCGAAAAATTAATTGCTGCGAACTCGGAGAAATTTTGAAAAGAGAGTTCAGTTGCAGAAACAACAAGGTAGCCTCCTTGCATCAAAGAATTGTACAAACCGCGTACTACCTGCTTAACTCTGCTTTGTGTAAAATACATAAGTACGTTACGGCAAAAAATTATATCCATTGCATTTGTATTATTCAGCGGTGACGGGAAAACATCTTCAGCTAAATTCAGATATTCAAATTTTACCATGTTTTTGATTTCGGGAATAATCTCGAATTTATTTTTCTCTTTATGTAAAAAGTATTTTTCTTTTAACCACTGAGGCGAGCTGCGGAATGACCATTCACTGTATTCACCGGCTGAAGCTTTACGTAAAATACGCGGACTAATATCCGAAGCAAGAATTGTAATATTCCAATCGTTAATATTTGGTATGATTCTATTCAGTGCGATTGCAATTGAATATGCTTCTTCACCGGTTGAACATCCGGCACTCCAAATTCTTATTCTTTTTTCTTCATCATGTAAACGAATAAGTTGCGGAAGTATTTGTTGTTCTAATGCATCAAAAGTATCATGCTCGCGCCAGAAATATGTTTCGTTAATTGTAAGATGGTTGGTTAATACTTCTAAATGCTCTCGTGTTAAAGGTGATGAAAGAATTTGCTGAATAAAATTTTCTATTTCACTATAACCAAGCTCTTTAGCGGCTGTTGCTATATTACGTTCTAAATCATTCCATCGTTCTTTGGGAAAATGCAGCGCAAGATTGCCGGCTATAAATTCACTTAATCGTAATAAAGTATTTTCCGGCAGTGTGTACTTCATTCAGTAACTCCGGAAAGTGCTTGACTTAATATTTTTTCTTCATCGAGAGAAAGAAATTTTTCCAGATCATTTATCAATACAATATTAGTTTCAATTTTTGCTACGCCGGATATATAGTCTGTAAACGGGAATGCTTCTTTTGCAGCAATAATTCTATGATGTTCAAGTTCATAAACTCCTTCCACCGAATCTACAACAAGAACAACAAGCCGTTTTGAAGTCCGTGCAATAATAAAACGATCTTCTAATTTCAATTCTCTTGAAAAGAGATTGAACCGTTTGCGAATATCAATAACGGGAATTATCTCTCCGTGAAAATTTATTATACCTAAAATTATTTTGGGTGCTTTTGGTAACGGGGTTATTTCGGAAGCGCGGATAACTCTTTCTACTGCAGATAGGTATAATGCGTACTGCGATTCATTGAGTCTGAACAAAACAATTTTTTGAATACCGATATTTTTTAACTCATTCATTACTTTTCCATTTCCTTTGCAAGCCGTACTATCAAGTTTTTTATTTCTTGAAAATTTATATTCTTATCAAAAAAATAATCGGCTCCTTCATCCAAACACTTCTCTTTATATTGAGAATACGGATAGTTCGTAAAGATGCATACTTTTAGTTTAGTGCCTCCCTCCTTAATTTTTCTCAGAACTTCAATACCGTTCATTTCCGGCATTCGAATATCGAGAATAACAAAATCCGGTTTTTTTTCTTTTATAATTTTTACGGTTTCTATTCCGTTATCTGCTTCACCAACTATTTTTATATTTTGTAAATCGCTAAGTGATTCTTTTATACTATTGCGAAGCAGTTCTGAATCATCCGCAATAATTATATTCATTTTATCGCCTTTCAGTATTATGAATAATTCGCTGATGAAAAGTTAAATGCAGGAGGGTTTAAATGTTATCAGGTTAATACTGATTCTTGCGTAAGGATTGCCTGACATGTTAGTAACCAGCGGGCCGTAATAGAAAATATCTTTGCGGATTTTGTGTCTTCTTTGCGTTCCCTGCGCTAAAATCCTTAACCGCAAAGGAGCAGAGAACTCAGAGAAGAGAACTATTCTATTAATTCATTCCTAATAGCGTAATGTGTTAATGCTGTATTATTCTTCATACCCATTTTTTCCAGAAGACGCATTCGGTATGTGCTGACTGTCTTATCGCTGATAAAAAGTTCGTTTGCAATTTCTTTAACTGATTTTCCTTTAGCAAGCATGCACATTATTTGGAATTCACGTTCGGAAAGTTTTTCGTGCGGTAATTTATTTATGTCATCATTTTTATCGAAAGCAATTTTTTCTGCAAATGCCAGAGAAATATATTTACTCCCTGCAGCAATTTTTTTTATTGCCAATGAAAGTTCCTCATTAATGCTGTCTTTACATAAATAACCGGCTGCGCCTAATTTAAATGCGCGCATTGCATATTGCTCTTGAGGGTGGACACTTAAGATTAAGACATGGGCCTTTTCATTTTTATCTTTCATTGTTTTCAGAATATCCAAACCGCTTAATCCCGGCATGGATATATCAAGTATTACTAAATCATATTTGTTTTTTTCAATTTTAGCAAGCGCTTCGTGACCATCCGATGCTTCTTCTACTTTAGAAACGCATTCAATCTTTCTAATAATCTGTTTTAAACCTTCTCTTACAATGGAATGATCATCTGCAACAAGAACATGCATATCTACCCCTTTAATTAATAATTGGAATACTTACGATTAAACCTGTCCCGCTATTTTCAGAAGAAATTACTTCCAGACTTCCATTAAATTGTTTGATTCTCTCCTTCATACCTAATAAACCGAGTGATTCTTTTGAATTTATTTTTTCTTGTTCCATACCGATTCCATCATCCGTAATTTTTAAAATAATGTTGCCCGATGATGGATAAAGTTTTACGTCAATACTTTTTGCGTTTGCATGTCTGATAATATTTGTTAACCCTTCTTGAAATATTCTGAACAAAGTTAAATTTATTTGAGAATTAAGTGCAGGCAGTTCTTTTAAGTCGAAATTGCATTTTAATCCCGAGCGTTCTTCAAATTCTTGACCGTACCATTGTACTGCAGGAATCAAACCCAAATCATCTAACATGCCCGGACGTAAAGCGGCAGAAATTTTTTGTATTTTTTTTATTGTCTCGCTTACGATATCTATCATACCATTAAATTTCTTTGCCGCGAGCATTTTGTCTGTAAGATTTTCTTTAGTCCAATTTAAATCCATTTTGAGAGCTGTTAGCGATTGACCCAACTCATCATGAATTTCTCGTGATATATCCGCTCGTTCATTTTCTCTAATATCATTTAAGCGTTTATAAAGTTTCTCTAATTGATTTTTCGATTCTTTAATTTCTTCTTCGGATTTTTTGCGTTCAGTAATATCCTGGGTTGCACCAATAACGCGAACAGGTTTTCCGCTGGAATCAAAATATGCCTTGTTGGAAGATTCAACGAAGTGAATTGAACCGTCGGGATGTATAATTCTGAACTGATGGCTTATTAAGTTTTGCTTGCCAGAGAAAATTCTCTGAAATGAATCCAGCAAAATGTGTCTATCATCAGGATGAATCAATTCCAGCAGAGCTTCTCGAGTATGACCAAACGATTCCCTATCCACACCATAAATACGATACATTTCATCCGACCAAACAAGTTTGCCTGAAACAAAATCAGCTTCCCAGCTTCCGCCGTGAGTAATACGCTGGGCTTCCTGCAGTTGATCATGAACATGCTGAAGCTCTTCTTCAGCTTTCTTGCGCTCGGTTATATCAGTGGAAATACCCCCGACTGCATAAACATTTTCGCTGGAATCAAAAAGAGGAAATTTCTGACTTAAGTATGAATGTTTACCGTCCGGTTCTAAATTCTCCTCTTCAAAATACATAGCTTGCTTTGAATTAATAACTTCTAAATCATTACTCGTATGAAACTTTATAATTTCCTTGGGCATAAAGGGTTCACGTGTTTTTCCAATGATATTTTCTCTTTTGATATTGAATAATTTTTCAAATTTTATATTTACAAGATTAAACCTTCCTTCTGTATCCAAAACGTAAATTAATGAAGGGCTATAATCTATAATGTTCTGAATTAATTGATTGTTCTTGCGAATAGTTTCTTCAGCGCGTTTGCGTTCGGTAATATCTCTCGCAATAACCTGCACACCATTCCGCCCCATCAAACCTATTGGTATCGCTGTAACTTCCGCATCGAATACAACTCCTTTTAATGTAACTAATTTTTCTTCTATCATAGGTACTTCTACTTTTTCATCAATTATTTTACCAATTCTTTGTCTAACAATTTTTCTGTAATCAGGATGAACGAAATTAATAACTTCTTTTCCAATTAGATTGTCTTTACTATCAGCATCAAATAATTTTACGGAAGCTTTATTTACAAATTGAATTATACCATCAATATGAATCAGCAGAGCATCGGGTGAAAATTCTACAAGCTTACGATATTTTTCCTCACTTTCGCGTAACTCTTCTTCCGCCAATTTACGCTCGGTGATATTTTTTGCGATTCCCTCAATGGTATACACTTCCCCATTATAATTGAATAAAGGAATCTCCGTAACCTCTAACCAGATGATTGATTTATCTTTGTGATAAACCTCTACTTCGTACGGAGACTGCTGTTGTCCTAAAATACTCAATTCGGTATGCCTTACGGCCCCTTTATTAATCGGGTTGTTAGTATGGTACTCTGTGTGATGAGTCAAGAATTCTTGTACAGAATATCCAAGCATCTCAGTCATGGAATTACTCACATAGGTGAATACTCCGTATCTGTTATGCCGGTAAAAGAAATATTCCTTGCCGAGGTTTTCTACCAGATTCCGATATTTTTCTTCACTTTCGCGTAAAGCTTCTTCAGCAAGTTTTCGCTCGGTAATATCGGTTGCTACTCCAACAATTCCGGCAATATTGCCCTTCTTATCCAGCAAAGGTCCTATGTGATTTTCAAAATGCACACCGAATAATAAAGAGAATGCTGTAACCGATTCACCGGCAAGAGCGCGGCTGATAACATCTTTACCATTCGTTACTTTTCCGGTTTTCTCTACAAATGGTAAAAAATTATAGAGATCTAATGCCGATACTCCGACATTATCGCCGGGTTTCAGTCCAACACGTTCTAATCCCTTGCCCTCTGATAAAGTGAATACGCCATGACTGTCAGTAGCAAAAATTGTTATAGGCGCATTATTTAAAACAGCGCGGAAAAGCTCATCTTCAAATTTTAGCTGATAGTAAAAAAAGAAATAAACTATTATTAGAAAAGCAATACCGAATAAACCGGTAGCGCATCCAACGATAATATGTTCCTCATTAAAATATGAGATCTCGGGATGAAAGAAATGATCAACGATTGCATCTAAATTAAACATGAATATTATAGATAAAATAAGAGCAGTAATTTTATAAGTCTTGTTCTTCGTAATTGTTTTCAATGTGATAGTACGCTTGTGTGTAGTCTTAGCTTCTTTCTTCTTCAATTCTTTCATTGATAAACCTATAACTAACTGTTGTTAGAAATTATTGTGAGTAAGATCTATTTTTTTATTCGAGAAAATCTCTGGACAAAAACAGTTAAGTTGCTACAATTATTTTCTGAAAGTCAAGGATTGGTAGGAGTGGATTGTAATCAGTTGTGCTCTTTCTAAATGCCATTATTCAATCCTAATCTTATAATGTATTCCTATTAACGAAGTCAAAGAAATGATAACGTTTTTGCAATATGAACGCACGTATTAAGCATTAATTTTTCTATAATATGGTTTAAACTCTTGCTCTCAGTCTTAATGAATACAAGACGAGAGCAAGAAGCATAAATTTATCCTTCCAAACCTTTATACATATCTTCAATTAAATCTTTGTAACGTTC
>VEPI01000059.1 GCA_012026935.1 Melioribacter sp.
AATAATATCAGCGGCTTTATCGGCAGACATAAGCAGAGGCATCTTAAATTCGTTCTTGTCTGTCATCGGAGTTTTTACAAATCCCGGCTTAACGGTTATTACTTTTATTCCGTAACGTTTTAATTCAACCCGCAATCCTTCAAGATAAATTGAAGCTGCCGCTTTGCTTGCGCCGTAGAATCCGCTGCCGGAATAACCGCGGTTATCGGCAAGGGATGAAATTCCAACAATCATTCCTTCCTTTCTTTTCACAAATTCCGGAAGTAGTTGTTCAACCCAGTAAACAATTCCGAAAACATTAGCTCCGAAAGTTTCTTCTGCAAAACGCGAATTGTAATTCTCAACCGTTACAGTGTGCCCAACGCCGGCATTTAATATTGCAACATCAACCTTGCCGAACTTTTCAATGATTTGTTTATATGCGCTCGCAGCTTCATCTTTATTGCTTACATCACACTTTATAATTAGTGATTGGCTCGCCCCGATTCGCTCGCAAAGCTGGCTGTTGGTGATTTGTGATTGGCATAAATATTCTTTGATCAATTCTGTTCTGCGCGAAAGTAAAACAAGTTTACAGTCTTCGCTCATCAGCTTCAGTGTAAGTGCTTTCCCGATTCCGGTAGATGCGCCTGTAATTAACACAACCTTGCTATTAAAATTCATAATGATCTCATATAAAAAAATATTTCATTTGCAAAATCGTTATTCCAAGATCTTAAATCCAAATCACGCGTGGTTTTTTTAGATAGAACAAAATTTGTATCTTTTCGCAAATCTAATTTAAAATTTATGAATAGCGAATTCATCGAAATAGATAATGTGTATGTTAACGCGGAAATCGTTGACACCAACTTCACTTGCGATCTTGCAAAATGTAAAGGTGCCTGTTGTACTATGGAAAGCGACTTTGGCGCGCCGGTATCTGAAAATGAAATTATAGAACTAAATAAAGTTCTGCCAATTGTACTGGAATATTTACCGAAAGAACACGTTGAAGAGATCAGCAAGAACGGATTTTGGATGAACGTGAATGATGAGTTAATGACGCGAAGTTTAAACAAGAGAGCATGCGTTTTCGTAACTTGGGAAGGTGATATTGCAAAGTGCGGAATAGAGAAAGCGCATAACGACGGAAAGATTGATTTTATTAAACCTGTGTCCTGTCATTTATTTCCAATTAGAATTTCAAACTTCGGCGGACCCGTTCTTCGTTATGAAAAATATTCAGTGTGCGCGCCCGCATTAGAAAAAGGGAATAAAACTCAAATAAAAATTTTAGATTTCTGCCGTACGGCCCTCGAAAGAGAATACGGCAAAGAATGGTTTGAAGAAACAAAGAAAGTGGTTGATAATTAATTATGTTGTCGCTTCATCAAAGATTGTCTTTACAGCAAAAACTTTCTCCGCAGCAGATTCAATATCAGAAACTGCTGCAGTTGAATACTCTTGCACTTGAACAGCGGATCAAAACCGAGCTTGAGTTAAATCCGATTCTTGAAGAATCTCTTGATGAAGAATTTGAATTATCACAAGAGGAAAATGAAGATTCCGAGGAAGGCGAAGAATTAAAAACAGCGGACGAAGAAGATAAATACGACAGCAAAGATGATGAGTTCGATCTTGAAGATTATATGAACGAGGCGGAATCGGAACACGAATTTGACCGGATGAATAGAAGCCGCGATGAAGAAAAAATCCACCCGATTGCACCCCAGAGAAAAACCTTGCGGGAAAGTTTGATTGACCAGCTTCACATGCTCGATCTCACTGAAGAAGAGATAATCTTAGGTGAGAATATTATTGGCGGATTGGATAAAGACGGTTATTTCAAACAAGACCTGGCAAAAATTGTTCATGAGCTAAATCTATTTGAACACATAAAAGTAACAATTGAGGATGCTGAAAAAATAATTAAGAAGATACAAACACTCGAACCGGTTGGTATCGGTACAAGGAATTTGCAAGAGTGTCTTCTTGTTCAGATTAGAAATTCATCTTACGATCCTTACTATTCATATATCGCGGAAAAAATTCTTTCGGAACATTTTGAACTTTTTGCGAACCGGCGGTTTGATACTATTCAGAAAGATCTTGATCTGTCAAAAGAAACATTGCGGACAACTATTGATCTTATTCAAAAATTAAATCCAAGGCCGGGTGAAGGAAACATTGATTCCGAAGAGATGAATCAAATCACGCCGGATTTTCTTATAGAAAAAGTTGAAGAAAATTATATTGTTACTTTAAACGATAGAAGCGTTCCTTCCGTTACGATCAGCAAGACATACCTTGAAATGATAGATACGAATAAACGGAAAAGAAAAATTTCGGACCGCGAAAAAGAAACTTATAAGTTTTTACGGGAAAAGTTTGATTCTGCAAAATGGTTTATTGCTTCGCTTCAGCAGCGCAGGCATACTCTAATGAAGATCATGCGTGCAATTCTTGAAAAGCAATATGAATTTTTCGAAATGGGTCCGCGTTTCTTAAAGCCCATGATTTATAAAGACATTGCCGATGAAATAGGAATGGACATTTCCACAATTAGCCGTGTTGTAAACGGAAAATTTGTTCAGAGCCCTCAGGGCATTCATGAATTAAAATATTTTTTCAGCGAGGGGCTTTCCACCGACAGCGGCGATGAAATTTCAAACAAACATATTAAAGAATTGATAAAAGAAATTTGCGATAACGAACCAAAAGATAGTCCTTATAGCGACGATAGAATAGCAAGCATACTTCAGGAAAAAGGAATTCATGTTGCCCGCCGTACAATTGCTAAATACCG
Organism: Melioribacter sp.; assembly: GCA_012026935.1. Lineage (GTDB taxonomy): Bacteria > Bacteroidota > Ignavibacteria > Ignavibacteriales > Melioribacteraceae > Fen-1258. The sequence goes on from VEPI01000059.1 coordinate 2,789, forward strand.
CGAGGCGCTTAAAATACCCGTCGCACGTTTGCGAAGGGAATTATGATCATTATTGATATTTTTATAATCATTTTACTTTTTGCGCTCTTTGCTTTTTCTCACACTCTGCTTGCATCGAATAAAACAAAAAAGGCCGTTGCTGAAAAACTCGGCGAGAAAATTGCCTTCTATCGTGCGTTTTATAATTTATCCTCATTTTTATTGTTTATAGTATTTTATGCGACGGCGCCCAAACCAAATGTAATTGTTTACGACTTACGGTTTCCTTTCGATATTATTACATTTGCACTCCAAGTTCTTTCGCTTATTGGATTAGTCTGGGCATCCCGGTATATCAGCTTAAAAGAATTTATTGGGACGGCACAAATAGAGCGTTTTCTGCGCGGCGAATATAAAATTGAAGATCTTGATGAGAAACAAACTTTGAAAATAGAGGGTGCGTCTAAAATTGTACGTCATCCTATTTACTTGTTCTCAATTTTGTTTTTAGGATTACGCCCAACTATGAGTTTATTTTATCTAATTATGTTTCTCTGCATAGTGGTTTACTTTTATGTGGGCTCTATTTTTGAAGAAAGAAAACTTATAGAAACATTTGGTAATGATTATTTAGAATATCAGTTACGTGTGCCGAGGATTTTTCCATTAAGAATTAGAAGAACTAAATAAAAAGAAAGACGGTTATTCCGCAATAGATTGAGGAAAAAGATGAAGAAAGATTTATCAACCGTTGCAATATTAGGTGGTGGTAATATTGGTCTGGCCATTGCCAACGGACTTTACAATTCCGGATTATTTCCTGCATCAAAAATTACGATCACAAGAAGACATGTTGATCAGTTAGCAGCTTACCAGGATAAAGGATTTTATGTTACAGCAGATAATGCAGCGGCTGTAAAAAAATCCGCGGTGATAATTTTAGCTGTACAACCGCAAAAATTGAACGAACTACTTTCCGAAATTAAATCTAAACTAATTCCCGGAAAACATATCCTCATTTCTGTTGTATCCGGTGCATGGATTAAAGCAATCAAGAAACAGATCGGAAAAAATATTCCTGTAATACGCGCAATGCCAAATACGGCAATTGCAATTCAAGAATCCATTACTTGTCTTGCATCAGATACTAAGAAAGAGCAATCGTTAGAAATCGCCGAGAAGATATTTAGCTCGGTTGGAAAAACAATTATTATTGAAGAAGAGATGATGATTCCCGCCACCGCACTTGGCGCATGCGGAATAGCGTTTTTTATGCGGGCAATCCGTGCGGCATCCCAAGGCGGAATTGAAATCGGTTTCCATTCCGAAGAAGCTTTATTTATTGCGGCACAAACTGCAAAGGGTGCGGCAACATTATTATTAGATAAAAAAAATCATCCTGAAACTGAAGTGGATAAAGTAACAACACCGCGCGGGTGTACCATTTCGGGGTTGAATCAAATGGAACATAATGGATTCAGTTCTGCATTAATAAAAGGAATTGTAACTTCGGCGGAAAAAGCAGCAGTATTATATAAAATTGATAAGTAAGCGCACTTTTTAAAAGTGTAATACGGAGGTTAATATGAAGATTAGATCAACTACTATTTTAGGCATTCTTCACAACGGACAGGCTGCACTTGGCGGAGACGGGCAGGTTACTCTTGGCAACACGGTAATGAAACATAACTCAATGAAGATCCGCAAACTTCTAAACGGAAAAGTAATCTGCGGATTTGCCGGATCAACTGCTGATGCATTCACGCTATTAGCAAGATTTGAAGAAAAGCTGGAGCAGTTCAGCGGTAATGTTAGCCGTGCGGTTGTAGAACTTGCAAAAGATTGGCGTACAGATAAATACTTGCGGAAGCTCGAAGCAATGCTTGCAATTATATCGGAAGATAAAGCATTCATAGTTTCCGGAACCGGGGATGTTATCGAACCGGAAGATAATATCGTTGCAATTGGAAGCGGCGGAATGTATGCACTTGCGGCGGCAAAGATGTTAAAGAAATACAGCAACCTTTCTTCAAAAGAAATTGTAGAAGAAGCACTGAAAGTTGCGGCAGATATCTGCATTTATACAAACGAAAAAATTACAGTCGAAGTGATCGGCAAATGAGGAAAACAAGAATGAATAACGATCTGATTAAAAATCTTACCCCAACACAAATTGTTAAAGAGTTGGATAAATATATTATCGGGCAGGATGACGCAAAACGTGCAGTTGCAATTGCATTACGTAACCGATGGAGACGCCAGCAAGTTTCTGAAAGTATCAAAGAAGAAATTATGCCGAACAATATTATTCTAATCGGCCCCACCGGTGTTGGTAAAACTGAAATTGCGCGCCGGCTTGCAAAACTATCCGGCGCTCCTTTTATAAAAGTTGAAGCATCGAAATACACAGAGGTTGGTTATGTGGGCCGTGATGTTGAATCAATGATACGTGATCTTGCAGAACTTGCAGTTAGTATGGTTCGAACAGAAAAAACAGCGGAAGTTCAGGAAAAGGCCGAACGTATGGCGGAGGAAAGAATTTTAGACCAGTTAATTCCACCTCAGAAAAAATCTACCACCGTTGAAGAAGAAAATGGCGAGAGCGAGGAACTACGTAATGAAAAAACTCGCGAGTGGATGAGAGAAAAACTACGCAAGGGAGAGATGGATGATAAGTTAATTGAGTTCGATACTTCCGCACCCGCATTCGGTATGCAAGTTCTTGGCCCAATGGGAATGGATGATATGACTATGAATCTGCAGGAAATGATGAGCAGTATGATTCCAAAAAAGAAAAAGAAACGCAAAACACCTATACGCGAAGCCAGAAAAATTATTGCTCAGGAAGAAGCAGAAAAATTAATTGATATGGAGGCCGTTCAGCGCGAAGCAATTAAACGAGTTCAAGAATCCGGAATTGTTTTTATTGATGAGATAGATAAAATTGCCGGCGCTAAAAGTCAGCAAGGACCGGATGTTTCTCGTGAAGGCGTACAGCGCGATCTTCTTCCGATAGTTGAAGGTTCAACTGTAAACACAAAATACGGTCCAGTGAAAACCGATCATGTTTTGTTCATTGCTTCGGGTGCATTTCACGTTTCAAAGCCGAGCGATCTGATTCCCGAACTTCAAGGAAGATTTCCTATACGCGTTGAATTAAAAAGTTTGAGCGAAGAAGATTTTGTAAAGATTCTTACTCTTCCGCAAAATGCATTGCTCAAACAATATTCCGCTCTGCTGCAAACTGAGGGTGTTCAGATTTCATTTAAGGACAATGCCATAAAGGAAATTGCGCGTACTGCTGCAACCGTGAACGATCAGGTTGAAAACATCGGCGCAAGAAGACTGCATACAATTCTCACAACTCTTCTAGAAGATATTTTATTTGAAGTGCCGGACAAAATGCCCGAAGCAGCAATCGAAATCACGGGCGAGATGGTAAATCAGAAGCTGGATAAGATTGTTAAGAACAGAGATTTGAGTAAATATATTTTATAGATTTGGAAGAGACTTGTATGAACAAGTCTCTTTTTAAAAACTAACCGGGGCCCAACAAACATGGCTTCAATGACCAATCTAATTTTTCTTTTCGTTTTTTTAATAATAATAGCAGTTGCCGTCAAAATTTCATTCTACTTTAATAAAAAACGATTGATTAAAAAATTAAATGAAAACTGGGGAAAGTTTTCCGAATCGCCTTATGATTTAGAAACATCAAAATTTTATAACAGATTTAATAACCAAAGAGAAATCAAAGATTTCTATGCTCTTGATGATGAAACATGGAAAGATCTTGACCTTAATGAATTGTTCGAAGTTATTAATCGAACGGTAACGCCAATCGGTTCTCAAATTCTTTATGATCTGTTGAGAAACCCCAGAACAAGTTCGGATGAATTAAATAAACGGGAAAAAATAATAACTTCATTTACCGAAAATGTTCCTTTGCGCCAAAATGTTCAAGTTACACTATTGAGTTTAGCAAAACTTCCGGCTAAATATTTGGCTTACTCATTATGGCATCCTCTTCCCGATAAGCCTAAGTATGCTTTTGTGTTTTATTTTCTATCTGCACTAAGTCTATGGCTGCCAGTATTAGTTATTCTTAATTATATCCATTGGGGGATCATTGCTCTTTTGTTCGCTATTAATTCTATCATTTACACTTTTTACGAAAAAAAACTTTCAAAGTTTGTTGTTTCTTTCAAGTTTTTGAGTGAGTTAATTAACGCATCCAGAAAAATTTCAAATCTATTACCTGTTGAATTCAGTGAAATAATTACCGAACTGAAGAACGAGATTAAACACACCAAGACAATTAGCAAAAAAGTTTATTCGCTTCAATTTGACGACACGACAAATGTGTTTGTTGGTTATTACAACATGTATACGCTTTCTTCAATAACTTCTTTTCTTACTGCTATCAACAGCCTTAAGAAGAACATACAAAGTTTACGTCACATCTTTGAGATAGTCGGTTACATTGATGCTATGATTGCCATTGCTTCTTATCGCAAACAATTTCCAAATTTTTGTCGTCCCTTGTTTAATTCAAATGATGATAAATTTAATATAGAAAAAATATATCATCCGTTGATTATTGAGCCGGTTTCAAACGATTTTAATTTCGAATCAAAAAATATTCTTCTCACCGGATCGAATATGTCGGGCAAGACTACGTTTTTAAAAACAGTTAGCTTAAATGCCGTTATGGCTCAGACTTTAAATATGTGCATGGCAAATAAATATGCAGCTCCTTTTTTAAAGGTGATTTCCTCTATTGGGAAAGCCGATGATCTGATGTCAGGCAAAAGCTATTATATGGCGGAAGTTGAATCAATTTTGAAAATTGTAAATGCGTCACAAACAAATGTTGTTCATTTATTTATCATTGACGAAATTTTCAGAGGAACAAACTCAATAGAAAGAACGGCTGCATCAATTGAAGTTCTAAAATATTTAGCAAATAAAAAAGATTTTACAATCGTTGCCACTCATGATCTTCAACTAACAAAAATTCTCCAAGAGAATTATAGAAATTATCACTTTAGGGAAGAGATGACTGATGGCGGACTTCATTTTGATTACAAGCTCCATAGCGGAACCGCAACAAGTAAAAACGCAATTGCACTTTTGGAATATGTCGGTTATCCAAAATCAATTGTTGACGGTGCAAAAAAGTTAATATAGAAATTGTAAATATTTCTCTTCGGGTTGGTTATATTTCCAACCATTATTAAATAATTATTCTCAGGTTAACTTAAATTGAAATCGCTAAAAATTTATACCGTAATATTTCTTGCTCTTTTATTAAACAGCTGCACATCAACCGATCCGTCAATTAAGGTAATGAATCTTGGTGCGGCTAAGAATGCGGTTCAAGCATATTATGAATCGGGTGAGTTCGACCGCGAGTGCGCAAAAATTATTGATGATGCGATTAACCAAATAGAAAAAATAAAGCTTACCGATAAATCCGCTGTGGTTTTCGATATTGACGAAACTGCTCTTTCAAATTATGAATATACAAAGCAAATCGGATTTGGATACATTCATCAACTTTGGAATGAGTGGCAGCAAAAAGGAATTGCGCCTGCAATTAAAGACACAAAACGTTTTTATGATTATCTCATTTCAAAAAACATACACATAATTTTTATTAGCGGACGCAATGCCGGCGTTGGCGAGGCGACAAAGAAAAATTTGATTGAGCAAGGTTACACAAAATTTGATGCTCTAATTTTACGGAAGGATAACGAAAGCAAGATTTCCGCTGCCGAATGGAAGGCGGCAAAACGAAAAGAATTAATTTCCAAAGGTTATAACATTATTGCTTGCATTGGTGATCAAGATAGTGATCTTGCCGGAGGCAACACTGGAATAAAAATAAAATTACCAAGTTATTTATATCTGCTTGATTAAATTACTTTGAGTAGGAATTCTTGATGCAACATAAAGTTAGAAGCTTATTTTTCCATTTCTTCATTGCATTATGCTCGTTATCATTTTTTTCATGTGCTTCCCGGAATAATAACGCCGATGAAATTGCAAACCCGGATTCGAACACGCCGCTGCAACCGGGCCCAAATGTAATTCCGCAATTTGTTAATACCGATTACATCGAGTTAAATAAGATCTATCAAATTTCAAAATTCCGTTCCGGTATTGGACATGATTACTCGGATGATTTCGAACATTGCAGGAGTATGAAACATTATTATCAGCCATTCGATTCTGTAAACTGGACTTCCATAAAAATATTTTCTCCCGTAACCGGAACGGTTGACAGAATATTTGAGGAATGGGCCGGAACACAAATACAAATTAAATCCGACCAGTATCCAAATTTTATTTTTATAATATTTCACGTAAAATTATTAACTCCGCTTAATGTTGGAAATAAAGTTACTGCCGGAAATCAGATCGGTACACACATCGGTTCACAGACCATGTCTGATATAGCAGTTGTACAAGTCACTGGTGCGGGAAGAAAAATGATCTCGTACTTCAATATTATGACTGACGCGTTATTTCAAAATTACCAACAGCGGGGAATTACATCACGCAATGATTTTATTATTTCCAAAGAAGCCAGAGACGCCGATCCTATTAATTGTAACGGCGAAACATTTGGGAGCTCAGGAACTATTAGTAACTGGTCTGTTTTGAAATAGGGTTACTTAATAAAATTGAAATTTTTTAGGAGGCTTCGTGAATAAATATAAATTAATTTCTTCAGCAATTATTTTTACAGTATTAACGGGGGCTGCTTCTGTATTTTCTCAAACACAAAAATCTACCACAAAAGTAGTCTTACCTTCTGAAATAAACTTTGTTGTAAATCCAAATGATCCTGCGGGATTGCAAACAGTTTTACTTGATGGCGACCCGACAAAATCAGAATTGTACACCATGCAGATAAAAATTCCCGCAAACGTTAAATTACTTGCGCATTGGCACCCGGAAACAAGATCGGTAATGGTTCTTTCAGGAACTTTCTATTACGGTTACGGTGATAAATTCGACGAAAAAAAATTAATTAAACTGCCTGCCGGAACATTTTTTAACGAGCCCTCAAGACAACCGCATTTTGCATGGACGAAAAACGGTTCTGTTGTTCTTCAAGTGACTGGCGTAGGCCCGACAGGCAAAACTGATTTGGAAATTGGCGGTAAGTAAAAAATGACATGTGAACAAGAAAATAATTTTTCGATGGAAAGCCGCTCTTGTGCGGTTTTTCTTTTTATTATATTTGCTTTTAACTATTGAAGAATTTAGAGTTATAAATGCGCCCGAAAAACCTTGCCGATATTCCCAAAGCTTACAACTCGAAAGATGTTGAAGATAAATGGTATCGTTACTGGTATGAACATAACCTTTATCACAGTGAAATTGACGAAAGCAAAACTCCGTACACAATTGTAATTCCTCCGCCAAACATTACCGGAATACTTCACATCGGACATATATTAAACAACACTTTGCAAGATATTTACGTACGCTACAAACGGATGAAGGGATTCAACGCTTGCTGGGTGCCTGGAATTGATCACGCATCTATTGCTACTGAAGCAAAGGTTGTTGCTCTATTAAAAGAAAAAGGAATTACTAAAGACGATATCTCGCGTGAAGAATTTTTAAAATATTGTTATGAGTGGAAAGAAAAATACGGCGGAATAATTTTTGAACAGTTGCGCAAACTTGGCGTCAGCTGCGATTGGCAGCGCGAACGCTTTACAATGGATGATCATTATTATAAAAAGGTGATCGAAGCTTTTGTTGAACTCTACAAAAAAGGTTTAATCTACCGCGGTTATAGAATGGTGAATTGGGATCCGGCATCTAAATCCGCAATCTCCGATGAAGAAGTTTTCTACAAAGAAGTACAAGGCAAGCTTTGGTATTTCAAATATCCCGTTAAAGATCCTAACCCGCCTGCCGGTAAGGCAGGAGAGTTTGTAATTGTTGCTACAACGCGCCCGGAAACAATGCTCGGCGATACCGGCATTGCTGTTAATCCACAGGACGACCGCTACAAACATCTTATCGGAAAAACAATTGTTCTTCCAATAGTTGGAAGAGAAATTCCTCTTTTTGCCGATGAGTATGTTGATAAAGAATTTGGAACGGGTGCAGTTAAAGTTACTCCGGCTCATGATGTAAATGATTACGAAATGGGCAAGCGGCATAACCTTGAGTTTGTTAATATTTTTAATGAAGATGCTACAACAAACGGAAATGTGCCGAATGAATTCCAGGAGATTGACCGTTATGAAGTCCGCAAAAAAGTCTTAGCACGATTGGAGGGACTCGGCCTCCTTTATAAAACGGAGGACTATACTAATAAAGTCGGTTATTCTCAACGCGGTAATGTTCCTATCGAGCCTTATCTTTCCGAGCAATGGTTTATGAAGATGGATGAACTTTGCAAACCGGCTCTTCAAGTAGTGCTTGATGAAAAGGTAAAATTTCATCCTGAACATTGGACCAAAACTTACGAACATTGGATGAGCAATATTCGTGATTGGTGCATTTCCCGTCAATTATGGTGGGGACACCGCATTCCGGTTTGGTATCATAATACAACAAAAGAAATTTATTGTGAAGTTGATCCTCCGAAGGATATTGAAAATTGGCATCAAGATAATGACGTGCTTGATACATGGGCTTCAAGCTGGCTCTGGGCACTAGATGTTTTTACCGACAAGCGTGATCAAAAATATTATTACCCGACCGATTTGCTTGTAACGGCGCCGGATATAATTTTCTTTTGGGTTGCAAGAATGATTATCGCCGGATTGTACTTCATGAAAGAAATTCCTTTCAAAGATGTTTACTTCACCAGTCTTGTGCGTGATACACAGGGCAGAAAGATGAGTAAGTCTTTGGGTAATTCTCCAGATCCACTCGATCTGATTGATGAATACGGTGCGGATGCTTTGCGTTTTACAATGACATACATTGCGCCGCTCGGGCAGGATGTTCTTTTTAGTTCGGAGATGGTTGAGATCGGAAGAAATTTTGCAAACAAAATGTGGAATGCCGGAAGATTTTTATTAATGAATGCACAAAACATTCCTCTCAATCCTGCGTTGAAAGATAAACATATTGATTTTACCGATAGATGGATAATGTCCCGCTTTCAATCAACACTAAAAGAGCTTAATGACGGTCTCGATAAGTTTGAAGTGAATAACGGATCGAAGATTCTTTATTCTTTTGTGTGGAATGATTTCTGCGATTGGTACGTTGAACTTGCAAAAAACAGATTATATCAAGGAACGGAGGAAGTGAAGTCGGCAGTATTAACAAGAGCAATTCTTTTGTATGAAGAAATGCTGAAACTTGTTCATCCTTTCATGCCGTTTATCACCGAAGAAATTTGGCAATTACTTGATGAGCGGAAGGACGGTGAAAGTATTTCTACATCATCATTTCCAAAATTCGATAATAAATTAATTGATAAGAAGGCCGAAGAGGAAATTCTTTTTGTTCAGGAAGTTGTTTCCGCAATAAGAAATATCCGCGGAGAAATGAATCTTCCACCGTCAAAACAAATAAATGTTTTTCTAAAAACGGAAAAGGTAACCGAAGAACAAGTCCGTTACATAAAATCGCTTGTCCGCATTAACGAGTTAAAGTTTGACTCGAACATTACAAAACCGAAAGCAAGCGCTTCGGCAGTAGTTAAAGGCTGCGATATTTTTATTCCTCTTGAAGGATTGATAGATTTCAATGTTGAAAGAAGCAGAATTGAAAAAGAAATTGCACGTCTCTCGTCTTCGCTAGAGACGGTTAAGAAAAAACTTTCCAACGAAGGATTTATTGCCAAAGCTCCTGCCGATGTTCTTGAGCGTGAACGAACAAAACTTGTTGATTGGGAGAAAGCATTGGATAAACTAAAAACCATTCTTGCCGACATAAAATAGTACTCGGCTATACATTCAAAGAGTAAAATTGTATATTGTGAACGAGTGTTCATTAAGGGTCTCTTAATTGAAACAAGTAAACACGAAACAGCTAATATTATCTACCGCCTTAGATCTATTTTCTCAGCACGGGTATAACGGCGCTTCAATAAGACAGATTGCACGTGTGGTTGGCATCAGAGAAAGTGCAATTTATAATCACTACAAATCCAAAGAAGAAATTTTTTTAGCTATCCTGGCTGAATTCAAATCGAGAACTTTTAGTGAAAAAATATTAAGTGATGATTTGCTTGATGATTTATCCAGTCCCGAAAAGTTCTTGAGAAATTTTGCCGAACGATTGATAACGTTTTGGAATACACCGCAGGAAAGAAAATTTATACGATTACTTTTAATGGAACAGTTTACGCGTATCGGGAATAAAGAACTTTCCACAACCGATTATTTAAGCGAACTCCGTAAAATGTGCCGTTTGATCTTCGGTGAAATGATTAAGACAAAAATAGTTAGACAGTTCGATCCGGAGATTCTTGCCGAACAATTTATCGCACCGTTATTTCTCATCCGCACAGAACATCTTGTCTCCGGTGAGAATAAAAACATGAGTGCTGTGTTTAAGATTGTAAATATGCATGTTGATTTTTTCTGGTCGGCTATAAAGAATTGATCCCGGCTAAAAAAGTAATTTCTTATTAATAAAAATTAAAAATGCTAATAAGCGAACCGACAAAGCAAAACATACTTGAAGCACACGAACGAATTATTAAACAAATCCGTCACACCCCAATATTAACTTCTTCAACTCTTAATTCTATCTTCGGATGCGAATTATACTTCAAGTGCGAAAACTTTCAGAAAGTCGGTGCGTTTAAGTTTAGAGGCGCAAGCAGTGCTGTTTTGTCTTTGAGCGATAAAGAATTACAATCGGGCGTTGCAACACATTCATCAGGAAATCATGCCGCTGCATTAGCTCTTGCGGCTAAAATGAAAAACATTTCGGCATTTATAGTTATGCCAAAAACAGCGCCGCAGATAAAAAAGAATGCTGTTCAGGGTTACGACGCTAAAATTATTTTCTGTGAGCCAACTCTTCAAGCGCGCGAAGAAGCTTTGAATAAAATTGTTGAAGAAACCGGCGCTTCGTTTATCCATCCTTACGATAATTATTCTGTCATTGCCGGACAAGCAACGTGTGCTAAAGAAATTTATGATGAGTTAAACGATTTAGATTTTATAATCGCTCCGGTTGGCGGAGGAGGATTATTAAGCGGAACTTGTTTAAGCACAAACTATTTTTCATTGAGGACAAAAGTTATCGGTGCTGAACCGAAAGGGGCCGATGATGCATTCCGCTCTATTCGCGATGGGAAAATATATCCGTCTGTAAATCCTAAAACAATCTGTGATGGTTTATTAACGAATCTGAGTGAAAAAACTTTTTCAATACTCCGAAAAAATGTAAATGAAATTTTAACAGTAGAAGAAGCTTCTATAATTAATGCCATGAGAATGATTTGGGAAAGAATGAAAATTATTGTTGAGCCTTCTTCGGCGGTAACTCTTGCCGTAATCATGGAAAACGAAGAGATGTTTTCCGGAAAGAAAGTTGCCCTGATTCTTTCAGGCGGTAATGTTGATCTTCAAAAGCTGCCGTGGTTATAAAAATTTTTATTAAATAAATACTTCTAGCTTTCTACTTAAACATTCTATCTCTATCGGTGTATTCCCGATTAGCTGTCCATCGGGTGTTAATATTTTTGGAGGAGACGCTACAACTTTTATTTTTCTTGCCTTAAAGCATTCGACTTCTTTCAGTTTAACATGCTCGCCTGTAAATATTTTAGGCAGGCACTGCAATAACCGTATGCGCGTAAGTTTATTTAACAAAATAACATCAAGCAATCCATCGTCTATCACTGCATTCGGAGCCATAAAAAAATCCTTTCCGGTATAACGTGTGTTGGAGATTTCTGCAAATACATTTTCTCTTTCTATCTTCTTGCCGTCTATTTCCATTCGTAATGAAAAAGGTTTTAATGAAATTGTTCTATACAAAACACCAAGAATGTAAGAAAAATGTCCAAGCGCTCTTAACTTAAATGCGGTGCTTGCAACATCCGTAACAAAACCAAGCCCAAGTATATTGATAAAATAAAATTGTTCTTGAGGTGTTTTACAAAAACCAACATCAACTTTTTTTGTTTTACCGTTCGCGATTGCAGTAATCGCCTCTTGCCATTTTTCGGGATGCAGATCAAGATCGCGCGCAAAAGCATTTCCCCTGCCTATTGGAATTACTCCAACCGGAATTCTTTTTGATGATTTGTTCGCAAAGTAACCGTTGATTGTTTCGAACAAAGTTCCGTCTCCTCCGGAAACTGCAATTCCATCATATTTTTCAAAAGTGAGGTGCTTAATTATCTCCGTGCCGTGTCCGGCATATTCGGTTTGAACCGATTCGTATTCAATATTACGTTTATCAAATTCTTTATTGATTAGCGAAAAATATTTTGCCCCGTTTTTATTTCCTGATGCGGGATTGTTGAGATAGAATATTTTCATGTTTACATCAACTGGTTTGTTTAATGTAGAACATAATGGATGCTGCTTTTGTAATCAAGTTGTTTTAAAAATAAAAAGGTCGGGGCCACCCCGACCTAGATTTAAAATTTCCTTTCTATGTATATCAATCCGCAAAATGTTTTATCACACTTACAACATGTTCTTCACAAACTTTACAGAACGGTTTTGTCCCTTTAGAAAACATCAGGCAATCAAGCATTGGTCTGTAAACACCTTTCGCAGAATACCCAGCACCTTCAAAGACACCGACTTTACCCCAATATTTACTGTTCATTAAATATTTATCAACCTCATCGCTATGCTGTTTATCTTTTATGTTATATTCATTTTGAGCGGCATTAATTTCAGCTTGCGGCGCTTTACTGCGTTTCAATTCTGCAATGTGCTTATTCATTTCTCTTCTTTCTTTCTGCCAAGCGTAATCCATTTTATCATAATTTTCTTTTTCCCATGGTGTCGGCAATTCAATTCCGGATGTAACAAGATTTTTCCATTTCAAATTATTTTTATCAAGCATGCGGGTAATGTTTGGTTCCACCGGTTCTTGTCCTTCAGGATAAAACTCGTTGTAAGCTACATCAGAAGTATAATATTCATCTGCTAATCCCCCGAAGGAATGACCGAACTCGTGCAGAAAAATGTAGGGACTAAATTGATTATCGCTCGTAAAGGTGCAATAGAAATTATAAATACCTCCGCCGCCGTAACGTGCACTATTACACATAATATAGATAGCGTCATAAGGAACATGTGCCGCGAGGTCGTGCAGTGCTTTGTTGTCTTCGGTTAAAACATATCTTTCGGAACCTAGTGCATAAAATCTTGTGCTCA
>VEPI01000067.1 GCA_012026935.1 Melioribacter sp.
TTAAAAGGAGCTATGGCTTCGTTAGGAATTGCAACTGCTGTAGAAAAAGAAGAAGCTATTCCAACACAGTATGTTATGTACCAAAATTACCCGAATCCATTCAACCCTACAACAAATATTAAATTTGCATTACCAAACAGCGGACATGTTAAGTTGACAATTTATGATGCACTTGGCAGAGAAGTCGAAACTTTGGTTAATAATGAATTAGTTGCCGGTACACATACAATTGAGTGGACTGCTAGAAATATGGCTTCCGGTGTTTATCTCTATCGTATCGAAGCTGATAATTTCGTAAAAGTAAACAAGATGCTTCTTGTAAAATAGTTCATATTGATATATTTATTTCAAAGACCCCGCCCACAGCGGGGTCTTTTATTTTAAGAAGAGTTAACCAAATTTTTGATTTTTGGTATATTTCATTTGTGGATAAATTTATTTTGAGAAAAGTATGCGTATTGAAAAAGATTCTTTAGGAGAGATTCAAATTCCAGACAATGCGGTGTTTGGGATTCACTCTCGAAGAAGTGTAAACAACTTTCCTAAATCCGGCGAAAAGATTAATCCTTATTTGATTAAAGCATTTTTCCAAGTTAAGATGGCCGCTGCTGAGACAAATTATAAATGTGGAATTTTGTTCAAGGAAAAATTTGATGCTATAGATGAGGCAATCCATTCCTTAATTAAAGAAACAGACGACTGCATTAACGGTCCTTCCGAAAGTATTTACAATAAAATTATTGTTGATCCGTATCAAGGAGGAGCCGGGACTTCATTAAATATGAATGTGAACGAAGTAATTGCAAATACCTCTCTTAAAATATTAGGGAAATCTTTTGGCGATTATTCTACAATTCATCCTCTTGATGATGTTAATCTAAGTCAATCAACAAACGATACATATCCTACCGCACTGAGAATTGCTTCCATTTATTTGTTGAGAGAACTTTCGGATTCTTTTTCGCAATTACAAAATGTACTTCAAAAAAAAGAAGAAGAATTCAAAAACGTCTTAAAGTTAGGCAGAACTCAGTTTCAAGATGCTGTTCCGATTACTTTGGGGCAAGAGTTTGGTGCCTATGCACAAGCAATAGCCCGTGATAGATGGCGCATATATAATGCTGAAGAACGTCTGCGCTCCGTTAATCTCGGCGGAACTGCAGTTGGTAACTCAGTTTCTGCAACAAAAGAATATGTTCTGAACGTAAACAATATTCTTAAAAAAATTACAAAACTTCCTATTGCTAAGAGTGAAGACTTGATAGATGGGACACAAAATTTAGATGTTTTTGTTGAAGTTCATGGAATAGTAAAAGCCGGTGCAACATCAATACAAAAAATTTGTAATGACCTGCGCTTTTTATCAAGCGGACCAACTGGCGGAATTGGGGAAATAAATCTTCCGCCAAAACAATCCGGTTCCAGCATCATGCCTGGTAAAGTTAATCCGGTAATTTTAGAAAATGCAATTCAAATTTGCGAGCTTGTAAAAGGTAATGACGTAATGATTTCAAATTTAGTCTCTTTGGGAAACCTTGAATTAAATGCTTTCTCTCCATTGATTGCGCATTTGTTTTTGAAATCACTTTCCTTTCTACGAGATTCTAATCTTAACTTGGCTAAAAATTGTATCGGAGGAATAACTGCAAATATTGAGCGGTGTAAGTTGAATCTAATTAATTCATCTGCAATTGCTGCTTCTTTGATCACAACTTTTGGCTATGACACAATCCAAGAATTAGTAAAATATTCTTACGAAAATAAAATACCCTTTGTGAAAGCTTTAATGAAAAGTAAACTGTTAGACGAGAACGAACTGTTTAACATAATATCTAAAGACTTAGGAATTGACATTGAGTAAGGTCGCTCAATCCGAAAGAATACATATTGCGTTCATAGGAAAACGTAATGTAGGAAAATCTTCTCTTGTAAATAAATTTATCGGGCAGGATCTCGTTATCGTCAGTGAAACACCAGGCACAACAACCGATCCGGTAAAGAAAGCGATGGAATTATTACCGTTTGGACCTGTCGTGTTAATAGATACTGCGGGCATTGATGATGAAGGAGAACTTGGTGAAAAAAGAATTGATAAAACAATCAAAGTTATTTCCGAATCCGATTTTGCAATTTTAGTTTTAGATCCACAACAAAATCTTACTGGGTATGAGATACAACTTATTGAACGATTAAAAAATCTTGAATTACCCTTTCTTGCCGTAATTAATAAATCTGAATTAGGGATCAACTATGAATTAATTGAAGAATTAAAATCCTATGGAATTAATTATTATACAGTTTCATGTTTTACTGATGAAGGCATTTATGAACTGAAAGAGAAAGTGATAAGACTACTTCCTACCGAAGAAGATTTGACATTAGTTGGTGATCTTATCAAACAACATGATGTAATTGTTCTTGTTGTCCCGATTGATCTTGGCGCACCTAAAGGACGATTGATTATGCCACAGGTGCAAGCAATCCGTGAATCTTTAGATGAAGACGCAATTGTAGTCGTGGCAAAAGATAAAGAGCTTCGTGCTGCACTCTCCAAACTTTCCGATAAACCAAAATTAGTTGTAACAGATAGCCAGGCAATCATGCGCGTTACAGCCGATGTCCCTGATGATATTCCGCTAACAACATTCTCAATTCTTATGGCAAGATATAAAGGAGACCTGCCAGAATATGTTCGGGGACTAAAAAGAATTGAAGAATTGCAAAATGGCGACAAAGTATTAATTGCCGAAGCATGCTCTCATCATGCACAAGAAGATGATATAGGAAAAGTTAAAATCCCGCGATGGCTTCGCCTTCATACTAAAAAGAATTTAGATATAGATATTATTAATGGACATGATTTCCCTTCTAATCTTGCTGACTACAGATTAATTGTGCATTGCGGCGGATGCATGCTTACAAGAAAAGCCATGCAAATGAGAATTAAACAAGCAAAGATAATTGGAATTCCTATTGTGAATTACGGTGTTGCAATTTCTTATATGCATGGGGCAATCCCGAGAGCTTTGTTGCCTTTTAGTGAAGCTATAACGGAATGGGATAAGATTAAAAAGTAAGGTTAATTATTTGTCCTCAATTTTTTTAATAACATCTTAAAATCATCAGGCAGTTCAGAATCCAAATAAATTTTTTCTTTTGTATGTGGATGAATAAATCCCAGTGTTTTAGCGTGAAGAGCTTGGCGTTTCATAATTTCCAATAAATTATCAACTCTCGCTTTTATTTTTGGCAATGCTGATCCGTAAACAATAACTCTTCCTCCATAAGTAGGGTCGCCAAAGATTGGATGCTTAAAATGCGACATGTGAACTCGTATTTGATGGGTTCTTCCTGTTTTCAATTTTAATTTTATCAGCGATGCAAATTCAAATTCTTCAATTAATTCATAGAAAGTATGTGCATGTTTGCCCTCGGTTTCACTAACAGTAAAAATTTTCCGGTCTTTCGTTGATCTTGCGATGTTACCAATAATTTCTCCTTTCCTGTTTTTAAATAATCCCCAGCATACGGCCCAGTATTCGCGGTCAACTGTATGATCATAAAATTGTTTTGCCAGTTTAGCATGAGTCCATTCATCTTTAGCAATCAAAAGAAGCCCGCTCGTGTCTTTATCAATCCTGTGAACAATTCCGGGTCGGCCGGGTTCGTTAAGTGTACTTAATTTTTTTGTATGATGAAGAAGGGCATTGACAAGTGTACCTGTATAATTTCCCAATGAAGGATGCGCAACCATTCCCGCAGCTTTGTTAACAACTAAAAGATATTCATCTTCATAAATTATATCTAACGGAATATCTTCAGCTTCATTAACATCAGGACGTGGTGATGTTGGGATTGTTACTTCTACTTTGTCTTTTGGGCAAATGAGATAGTTAGCTTTAATAACTTTTCCATTTACAACAACACTATTGGCTTTAATTAGTTTTTGGATTCGCGAGCGGGTTGCATTCTCTATTGAATTGGCGAGAAAAACATCAATGCGTTCTTTTTTCTTACCATCAGGAACATCAATTTTGAATTTCTTCTCGTTTATAATTTTCGACATTATTCTTATTGTCTTCGCTCAAAGAAGAATTTGTTGTTTCTGAATCGTTGGTTTTACCATTCACTTCGGAATTGATTTCATTATTATCTAATAACTTATCTTCACTCTTCTCGATTTCAGTTTCTTTAGTTTCTCCAGATGGCGTTCGATGAAATATCAACAACAGCGCAACTCCAATAGTAACAGATGAATCAGCAATATTGAATATTGGGAACCGGTCATAAGTTTTTCCGAAAATTGTAAAATCAAAAAAATCCATATTGAAAAAATCAACAACCTTTCCGTAAAATAAAGGCGCATAACCGTAAAATAATCCGTAAAAAGTTCTATCAATTAAATTACCGATCGCCCCACCCAGAATAAAAGCAAGTGCGAGTCGAATAATTAACTTTTGCTCTTTTGATTTCCACAAATAATAAAAAACACCTATGCTTGCCAGAAGTGTAAAAAGTGATAATAATAATTTTGATACCCCATCAACATCAATCCCGAATGCAATACCTGGATTTTCAACAAAAGTTAATTTGAAAAAATCTCCGATAATGTTAATGCTTTCCCCATAACTCATACCGCTAACATGAATATTCAATAAGGGTATGGTTCCTCCTTTAATAAAAAATTTTGATAATTGATCGGTTATTACAATGAACAACGAAAAGAATAATACTTTCAAGATAATTCCTGTTTTCTGAAAAAGTAATTTTACATTGATTTCATTTTTTGTTTTACTTGCAAGCAATGCTGTGTATGCGGGACTGCAGCAAGTCTGTCTTTCGGGACCAGCGGACACGTCGGACATAGATTTTGCGGTTCATCAATGCATTCAATGCAGATACCATAGGTACCGTTATCAATGCGTTGAAGTGCGTCATCTAAATAACCAAGAAATTTATTTTCTCTTTGTGCCCACAAATAAAGTTTCTCGCGCTCCATTGCATCCGTTCCTTGCTCAGCCATATGCAAAGAATAAGGTGAACTTTCATTTACATATTGGCCTGTTGTCGGATCCATCATTTGATCTTTCAGCGTCTGTAGTTGTTCAATAATTTCATTCCTCTTATCGAAAATAATTTTCTTAAAATCATCTAAATCTTTTTTCGAGTAACCTTGGATCTTTCTAACTTTTTTGGTTGGAGAAATAACTTCAACATGCTTGCGGGACCTGGAAACTTTCTGAACTTTTGATTTCTTTTTAAGTACAGCTTTTGGTTTAGCAGATTTTACCTTATTTATTTTCTTTGATTTGCTCACCGGCTTTTTTACTGATTTCTTTTTTGCGGTGGATTTTTTTACAGTTTTTTTATTAGCCTTTTTAGCCATGAGTGCCTCCGTTTACCTATTTAATTCTTTACTTTAACGATCACGATAGTACAATCATAATCGCCTATTTTAAATTCTTGTTTGAATCCTTCAATATTATTTTTCGATTCGAGAGAATCAGCCAGTACTTCACTTGAAATATAATCAGAATATCTGGATACATAATCAATCATTTTTTGTCCACTTTGGAAAGATACACTAATACGGTCAATCACGTCAAAGCCGGCATCTTTTCTCATGTTCTGAACACGATTAACAAATTCTCTAGCGTATCCTTCTGCTACTAATTCTTCAGTAATGTGTGTGTCAACCGCAATTGTTACACTCCCTTCACTTTCAACTATCCATCCTTCTATTCCGCTGGCAAATATTTCAACATCTTCCCGGCTTAATAATAATCCATGGACAGGTGTTTCAATTTGTTTGTTTTTCTCAAGATCATCAATTTGTTGATTGGAAAGTGTCTTTACATATTCTTGTAAAGTTTTAACATGTTCTTTGTACTTCTTACCAACAACTTTGAAATTCAGTTTAACAGTTTTATGAACGAAGTTGGCATCGGTATCAACAAATTTTAATTCTTTGATATTTACTTCTTCAAGAATAATATCTTTCATTTCTAGAACATGATCCATTTCTTCGGGCTGAACATGAACCATCATCAAACGTAAAGGTTGTCGAACCTTTAACTCGTTTTTAGCCCTAATTGCTCTTGTTAAAGAAACGATCCTCTGAGCAATATCCATTTTCCCTTCAAGTTCTGGTTCGGAATAAGTAGTCTCCGGATAATCAGCTAAATGTACTGATTCGTACTTCTCCCGTTTTGTCGCTTTGTTTAAGTTCTGATAAAGTTCCTCAGCTATGAAAGGAGCAAATGGAGAAGTTAATTTTGCTATCGTTACTAAACATTCATAAAGTGTTTGATACGCAGAGAATTTATTTTTATTCATCTCGGATTTCCAGAAACGTCTTCTGCTTCTGCGTACATACCAATTCGATAGCTGATCAATTGTGAAATTGGAAATTAATCTGGCAGCTTTTGTAACATCATAATTACTCATCAACTCATCGTACTCTTTTACAACTGAATTAAGTTTTGAAATAATCCACCGGTCTATTTCCTGTCTTTCTTTATAAAGAATATTCGTTTCAGAAAAATCAAATTTATCTACATTGGCATAAAGGACAAAGAAATTGTATGTGTTGATTAAAGTTCCGAAAAATTTTCTCTGCACTTCACCAATACCTTCTTCATCAAACAAAGTTGGTTTCCATGGCGGGCTGGTAGTAACTAAGTACCATCTTGTAGCGTCGGCACCATATTTTTCAAAGAGAGCAAATGGATCAACAGTATTTCCCCGCGATTTAGACATCTTCAATCCCGCTTTATCAAGGACTAATTCATTAACAATTAAATTTTTATACGAGATACTATCGAATAACATAGTCCCAATAGCATGAAGAGTATAAAACCAGCCTCGTGTTTGATCTATTCCCTCGCAGATAAAATCTGCAGGATAATTGTCCTTAAAATATTCTTGATTCTCGAACGGATAATGATATTGTGCAAACGGCATAGCACCGCTGTCGAACCAAACATCAATCAATTCCGGGGTGCGTTTATAAATTTTTCCTTCTCTTTCAAATTTTACTTCATCAACAAATGGTTTGTGAAGATCAATTTCATTTGCGGATAAATCTTTTACCGGAATTCGCTTCCCGTCCCGCTCAACAAATCCTTTTTTCAATTCTGCAATCGAACCAACAACAATCATATCGCTATCATCATTTAGCCAAATTGGAAGCGGAGTTCCCCAGTATCTGTCTCTGGATAGAGACCAATCTTTATTTTCTTCAAGCCAATTCCCAAAACGGCCGGAACCAACTTCGGGCGGGTACCAGTTGATAGTATTATTTAATTCTATCATTCGTTTTGCAACGTCTGTCGTACGGATATACCAACTATCACGTGCATAATAGATAAGCGGGTTATCGCAGCGCCAGCAGTGGGGATACGAGTGGACATAATCATTCCCAGCTTTATAAATTAACCCGCGTTCTTTCAAATTGCGTATAATATCCGGATCAACACCTTTTTCTTCATGCGTTTCAAATTGAATTGTCTTGACAAGCCGACCGGCATAATCCGTAACTTCATCTGTAAATCTTCCGCTCTTAGTAACTGGCTGAACAAAAGGTAAATTATATTTTTTAGAAATTTCATAATCGTCCGCTCCGAATGCAGGAGCTATATGAACAACACCGGTTCCATCTTCAGTACTTACAAAATCCCCGGCAATAACATACCATGCTCTCTGATCAACTTTGACGTAAGAATAAAGCGGTTCATAATCTTTATTTAAAAGATCTTTTCCCTTCAGCTTAGAAATTATTTGATGCTCTTCTTTTATTACAGATAAGCGCGCTTCAGCTAAATACAAAACTCCATGTTTCTCGGTTTTTATTTTTACATAATCAATATCTTCTCCAACAGCTAATGCTACATTAGAAATTAAAGTCCATGGCGTAGTCGTCCAGACAAGAATTGATGCATCTTCATTCTTCAATTTAAATTTTACATAAACATTTGGATCTTGAACGTCATCGTAACCAAGAGCAAGTTCATGCGATGATAAAGGCGTTTCACAATGCGGACACTGAGGAACAATTTTAAATCCTTTATAAATCAAGCCCTTCTTAAAATATTCAGACAGAGCCCACCATACCGATTCAATGTAATCATTCGTACAAGTTATATAAGGGTCATCAAGATTAACCCAGTAACCCATTCTTTCTGTTAAAGTACGCCAGCCTTCTTTCATCTCAATATGTTGATACACAAGATCTTTTGCCTTCTGGTTGAAAGCCGCAACGCCATATTTTTCTATATCAGATTTTTGAGTGAAGTCGAGCGCTTTTTCTAAAGCGATTTCTATTGGAAGACCGTGTGTATCCCACCCTGCTTTACGGTGAACTTGAAATCCTTTCAAAGTTTTATAACGGCAAACTAAATCTTTTAATGCTCTTGCCATTACATGATGAATTCCCGGTTTGCCGTTTACTGTAGGTGGTCCTTCATAAAAAGTAAATGGTTTTGATTTTGGGCGTGATGAAATACTTTTTTCGAAGATCTGATTCTCTTGCCAAAACTTAAATACTTCTTCTTCAATCTTTGGATAATTTATTTTTTCATCGAACTGTTTGAACATTTGTTAACTCTATATTTGAATTGTGTGAAGGTAATTTACTCTTCCTCTGATTCGTATTTTTTGATTAATTCTTTCTCTGCGGAAAGAAATTCTTTCAGTCTTCTTTCAATTTGAGTTTTTCTCTCAACCATATCATCAACACTTTGCTGAGCATGATAAATTAATTTTTCCGCTTTTAATTTTGATTCTTCAACTATTAATTGAGCTTCGCGTTGGGCTGCAATTAATATTTTTTTTGCATCCTCTTCTTTTGATTTGCCTTTATTCCCTTCTTTTTGCAATAGTATAATTTCTGACAAAGCCATACCAAAAAATGCTATAGCACCAAGCATAATGTTACGGAGAACATATAAGATCATATTTTCAACAAGAAGATTGCTCAATCCGAAATAATCACTAAATATTGAAACAAGTATTATACTTATAAATACAGAAGCAACAATAACTGCAAATACAACTTTACCGCCGTGATTATAACTAAGTGTTTTATTTATCAACCAACCGCAGGCAAATGAAAAAACCGAAAGAACAAACCAGACGGAAAAATTTTGATAGCCTGCTTTAAATAAATCCGTGCTTAAAAAGTTGGATGCAAAAATAATAACGGCAAGCAATCCGGGTGTTGCATAATAAATTGGTTTTTTCTCAATCACAGTTTTTTTATAACCTCTTTCATTATTAAAGTCATCTTTGGTTCTGCAGCCATTGCCGTAGCAATAATTTCTTCAACCTTAGCGGGTTTAAGTGCATCAGGAAAGCATTCATCGGTAATAATACTTAGACCAAGAACTTTCATCCCCATATGATTAGCTATAATATTTTCCGGAATGGTTGACATTCCAACTACATCGGCACCAATAGCACGTAAAAATCTGTATTCTGCTTTAGTTTCAAGGTTCGGTCCAGGCACGGCAACATAAACACCTTTCTGGACTTTAACTTTATTTTCAAGTGCAACTTGTTCGGCTAACTTTATCAACTCTAAATTATAAGGCTCGCTCATATCAGGAAATCTTGGCCCGAATTCATCTTCATTTTTTCCAATAAGCGGATTATCGCCTAATAAATTTATATGATCAACCATCAGCATAATATCACCGCGTTGATAGATAGGATTCATTCCGCCGCAAGCATTTGAAACAAGTAAAGTTTTAACACCAAGAAATTTCATTACGCGAACCGGATATGTAATTTGCTGCATACTATATCCTTCATAGAAATGAAATCTGCCTTGCATTGCAACAACATTCTTCCCGCCAATTTTTCCAAAAATTAATTTACCTTGATGTGATTCAACGGTAGAAAGCGGGAAATGAGGTAACTCGGAATAATCAATTTCATGTTCAACTGAAATATCTTTAACTAAACCACCAAGACCGGTTCCAAGTATAATCCCAATTTCATAATTTTTATCCGTCTTTTTTCTGATTACTTCCAATGTTTCATTTATCATTTCAACAAGCGTACTCATAAAAGTTTCTCCAGAATATCATCAACGTTAATATCGCTTTGTTCTTCTTGATTTGTCTGTTCTTGCAGAACTTCTTTTTTCTTAGGACGTGTATCTATGTTCTGAACATTCATCTCAAGTAGACTTGATTGAGAATCAATCAAAGCTTTGATACGGGCAATTAATAATTTTCTTTCTTCGCGGAGTTTCAAAACAGAATCGCGTACAGAATTAGCACTCTCTTTTGCCTTTTCAATTAATTGCGCTGATTTGAGTTCAGCTTCTTTAATCATCAGAGCAGTTTGTTTCTTTGCCGAATCAACTGTTTTTGAAGTTGATTCTGTTTGATTCAACATTGCTTGCTGCAGGTTTTTTTCAATTCTTTTGTACTCTTTTAATTGTTCTTCCTGGCGCTCAAGTTCATTCTTCAGCTTCTCATTTTCATTTTGAAGTTGTTCAAACTCATCCGATAACCGTTCAAGGAAAGCATTTACCTCGTCACGGTCATAACCACGGACGCTTTTGTTGAACTCTTGATTTTTTATTCCAAACGGGGTGAATTTCATTTTGTTCCCGCGTTATTTATAAATTCTATCACCAAAGATTGCAGTCCCAATTCTTAACATGGTAGCTCCTTCTTCAATTGCAATTGTGTAATCGTTCGTCATTCCCATAGAAAGTTCAGAAAGAACAAATCCATTTTTATTTAGCTTTTCTTTTAGTCTTCTTAATTCAATAAAACAATTTCGTATCACTTTATCATCATCGGTATATGGCGCCATAGTCATCAAACCAACTAAATCCAAATTAGAACTATTTTTACAAAACTGAACTATTTCAAAAATTTCTTTTTCGTCTGCAAGTCCAAACTTTGTTGCTTCATCAGAAGTTTTAATTTCCAAAAGAACTTTCTGATTTTTATTTATCTCTTTGGATTTTCTATTAATCTCTTCTGCTAACTTTACCGAATCAACAGCATGAATAAATTCTGCGGCTTTAATAACATATTTAACTTTATTTGTTTGAAGATGCCCGATAAAGTGCCAGTCAAAATTTCCGGAAATCAAATCAGATTTATCGCGAAGTTCTTGAGCTTTATTCTCACCAAAATCTTTAATTCCGGCACTAACTGCTTCTCTAATAACTTCAACCGGCTGAGTTTTACTCACCGCAATCAGTCTTATTTCAGAACGATTTCTACCGCATTTTATGCAAGTTTCTGCAATTTCGGCTTCTACTTTTTTAAGATTTTCTGCAATCATTGCTCAAAAATGAGGGTGAAAATGTATTCCTTTGAGTTATAAAAGTCAACGAATTACTATCCTAATATAATGAAAAAGGGGCTAAGCTTTAGCCCCTTTCTTATAAAGTAGAAACGTATTGATCATTGTGAATTTAGCTACATCCCGTAGTTGCGCCGCATGTTGTACACTTCAAACAAGTACCGTTACGAACCATTGTCATACTTTGGCACTCGGGACAAATATCGCCCGTGTAACCGCGTTGCCGGGCTTTCATAACACTTTGATGAAGTGTAATTGCGTGAGCTTTTTGTTCGGATGGTGTATCTCCAGGATAACGATCTATAAGATCCTTAGCATTATCTAATTCGATCATTTTCTCACTAACAATTTCTTCACTTTCAAAATCCGGCTCAGCAACGGAGCGATGATCACCTTTTTTAGCTAACTCTTCTTCTTCAACATGTGCGAGATCATTTCTACCGAGATATGTAACTGCAAGTTCTCTAAAAATGAAATCTATTACCGAGGTTGCCATTTTTATTCTGCTGTGTCCTGTTAATACTCCGCTGGGTTCAAATCGTGTGAATACAAAAGCGTCAACAAATTCATCAAGCGGTACCCCGTGCTGTAAACCGAGAGAAATTGAAATTGCAAAACAGTTCAACAAACTCCGGAATGCCGCACCTTCTTTGTGCATATCTATAAATACTTCACCAAGCTGTCCGTTCTCGTATTCACCTGTTCTTATGTAAACTGTTTGACCATTTATTTTTACTTTTTGTGTGTAGCCTGTTCTTCTATCCGGCAACCTTCTTCTCTTAGCAATGTACCTGTGAATAATTCTTTCGGCAATTTTAATTATATCGTTTTCTTCTTTCTTCTCTATCAAGTCTTCAACTTCTTCGTCGGTCATGCTGTTTAGTGGTTGAGAAAGTTTTGAACCGTCTCTATAAAGAGCATTAGCTTTTGTTCCAAGTTTCCATGACTGTAGGTAAGCGTATTTGATATCATCAATGCTGGCATTATTAGGAAGATTAATTGTTTTAGAAATTGCGCCGGAGATAAATGGCTGGGCTGCCGCCATCATATTAATATGTGCATCTGTTTTGATAAAGCGCGTCCCTTTCTTTCCGCATTTATTAGCACAATCAAACACGGGATAATGTTCATGTTTTAGAAAAGGTGCACCTTCAACCGTCATTGTTCCGCAGACATAATCGTTTGCCGAAGCAATTTCTTCTTTTGTGAATCCAAGTCCTATAAGAAGATCAAAATTAAAATCGTTTATCTGCTCATCGGCAAAATTGAGATTTGATTTCAAAAACTTTTCACCAAGAGTATACTTATTGAAAGCAAAACTCAATTCAAAAACGGAAGGTAAAATAGTTTCAATCTTATTCAGTACATCATCACTGAATCCTTTTGCTTTAAGTGATTCATGATTTATATGAGGACAACCGATAAGTGTACCTGCACCTTTTGCATACTTAATAATTTCACGGCTTTGATCTTCATTATAACCTAATCTTTTAAGAGAAGGAGGAATTGATTGATTAATAATTTTGAAATAACCTCCGCCGGCAAGTTTCTTAAATTTTACTAATGCAAAATCTGGTTCAATTCCGGTTGTATCGCAATCCATAACTAATCCAATAGTTCCGGTTGGAGCTATTACTGTTACTTGTGCATTTCTGAAACCGTACTTTTCACCTAACTCTAATGTAAGATCAGAATCTTCTCTTGCTGCATTTAATAAATCAGAAGGACAATTTTCCGGATTAATACCAACTGGGAGAATTGATAGACCTTCGTATTCATCTTTCTTTACATTATAAGATGCGCGTTTATGATTCCGAATTACTCTAAGCATTGCTTCAGCATTTTCCTGATAGCGGGGAAACGGGCCAAGTTCTTTGGACATCTCCGCCGATGTTGCATAAGCACGCATGTGCATAATTGCAGTGAGCGCTCCGCAGATCGCAGAAGATTCTTTGCTATCGTACGGAATGCCTTGTCTCATCAACAATGAACCAAGATTTGCATAACCAAGACCTAGTGTTCTGTACTCATAACTTTTTTGTGCAATTTCTTTTGAAGGATATTGTGCCATTAAAACACTTATCTCAAGAACAATTGTCCATAATCTTGTTGCGTGACGGTAAGCTTCGATATCAAATTTTTGTGTGTCATCGTTATAAAATTTTACAAGATTAAGAGAAGCAAGATTGCACGCAGTATCATCCAAAAACATATATTCGCTGCAAGGATTTGATGCACGAATTGATCCGCTCTCAGGACATGTGTGCCATTCATTTATTGTTGTATCGAACTGAAGTCCGGGATCTGCGCTTGACCAAGCCGCAAAAGCAATATCGTCCCAAAGTTCTTTTGCGCCAAGAGTCTTGCATGGTTTTGGTTCTCTTCCATCCTTCTCTGCTTTTTTCTTTTCCACTCTCCAATACAAATTCCAATTATCATCATTCAAAACTGCCTGCATAAAACCATTATTAACACGAACAGAATTATTCGAATTTTGTCCCGATACAGTGGTATATGCTTCTGAGTTCCAATCTTCATTATAGACGGGAATTTCAATTGATCTAAAACCAAGTTTGGCTAGTTTAATTACGCGATCAATATAATTTTCCGGAACATTTAATTTGCGTGCTTCAATGATTGCTTTGCGCAACCTTAAATTTGTTTTTTTATTAAAGCGGTCGTTCTCGGGATGTTCATCATAGCAAGCTTTGATAATATTGTTAAGATGTTGATTTAAAATTTTAGAACCTGTTACTAAAGCTGCAACTTTCTGTTCTTCAACTACTTTCCAATTTATAAATTCCTGAATATCTGGATGGTCAATATCGAGTGTTACCATTTTAGCAGCACGGCGTGTTGTTCCGCCAGATTTAATTGCACCCGCAGAGCGGTCACCAATTTTTAAGAAAGACATTAGCCCGGAAGATTTTCCACCGCCGCTTAAGGGTTCATTGATTCCACGCAGTTCTGAAAAGTTTGTTCCCGTTCCTGAACCATACTTAAATAAACGCGCTTCACGAACCCACAAATCCATTATTCCGCCTTCATTAACAAGATCGTCTCTTACTGATTGAATAAAACATGCATGGGGCTGAGGATGTGTGTATGCGTCTTCTGAAGAAGTTAGTTTACCGGTTTTGTAATCTACAAAATAATGCCCTTGAGAAGGACCATTAATACCGTAAGCCCAATGTAAACCTGTGTTAAACCATTGAGGTGAATTGGGTGCCGCAAATTGATTTGCCAACATGTAAACATGTTCATCGTAAAAAGTTTTTGCATCTTCTTCACTATCAAAATATTTTGCCTTCCATCCCCAATATGTCCAGGTTCCTGCCAGACGATAAAAAACTTGTCTTGAATCTTTTTCTGATCCATATCTTTCTTTTTCAGGAAGTTCATCAAGTTTTTTATCGGCTACCGAAGGTTGTAACCATACCGGGACGCCTTTTTCATCTAACTTACTTAATAGTTTAGGGACACCGGCTTTGCGAAAATATTTTTGTGCAAGTACATCGGTTGCAACTTGTGACCACTCCTTTGGAACAAACACATCTTCCATTCTAAAAACAATTGAGCCATCCGGATTTTTTATTTCAGATGTTCTTTTAACAAACTCAATTGATTCAAGAGGATCTTTTCCTGCTTTAGTGAAAAGACGATTAATCTTCATTCAATACTCCGATCTTAGAAAAGCTTATTGAAAAATTTTCTTTTTATGATAAAACAATTTTATTATTTATTTTTTTGAGGAACGATTTTCTTACCTCGTTGAAGGTGAGTTCAACATAACTAAAAAATATTCTTGAAGCAATCAGATGAACAATTTTTTAAAAATTATGCAATTGATTAACTTTGTAAGTGAGTGCAAAATACTAAATAAAAGTTTGAAGTAAATATTGTTTTTTTATTTTATTTTTTTATAGCGGTTATATCACAAACTATTGAGGAACTTATGAACATCGAACGGTCTGCAGGTATTTTGTTACATCCTACTTCCCTACCAGGTAAATTTGGAATAGGCGATCTTGGTCCAAATGCTTATCACTTTGTTGATTTCTTAAAAAGTGCAGGACAAACACTGTGGCAAACATTTCCATTAGGCCCGACTGGATACGGCGATTCACCTTATCAATGTTTTTCAGCATTTGCTGGTAATCCATTATTAATCAGTTTTGAATTATTACAAAAAGATCATTTGCTTAGTCATGAAGATCTTTCAAACATACCAGATTACAACCCGCATAAGATTGATTTCGGTTCAGTTATTGAATACAAATACAAAATACTTCGATTAGCATTTCAGAATTTTAAGAAGAAACAGAAAAAATTTGAAGATGAATGCGGACAGTTTTGCGAATCTAACAATTATTGGTTAGATGATTATTCACTTTTCATGTCAGTTAAACAATATCACAAAGGAGTTCTTTGGACGGAATGGGATAAATCAATAGCGTTCAGAAAAAATATTCCGGAGTGGAAAAATAAACTCAAAGAGGAAATTGAATTTCAAAAGTTTTTACAATTTATTTTTAACAAACAGTGGACTGCTATTAGAGAATATGCAAATAAAAATGGAATAAAAATTATCGGAGATCTTCCAATTTTTATTGCCTACGATAGCGCAGACCTATGGGCTAATAAAAAACTTTTTACCGTTCGTGAAGATGGTTCTTTAGAATTTGTTGCAGGTGTTCCGCCGGATTACTTTAGTGCAACCGGGCAATTATGGGGTAATCCGCTTTATAAATGGAAAGT
>VEPI01000040.1 GCA_012026935.1 Melioribacter sp.
TTTACCCATGATAAACTCTTCTTCTGTTCGGCGCTTGTCTGCATTCATTGGAACAGCAGTAATCATTTTCTACTTTACACTTATCGCAAGTCAGCAGCATCAAATCGCAATCTTGATTGTGGCAGTTGATGTAATATGAAGTTGGCTCTCCGCAGTAATAACATTTACCGATATGTTTTATTTCTTTTTTTGTGTTGGGGGTTACAATTCTGCGTTCATCAAAAACAAAAACAGATCCTTCCCAATATTTATCGGGATGTTGAGTTACATAATTCCAAATTCCGCCGTCCATTTGGTAAACATCCTTAAATCCTTTTTCAACTAAAAGTGCGGATGCTTTCTCACACCGGATTCCGCCCGTGCAGTATGTTACAACGGTTTTATTTTTGAACTCTTCCAATTCTTCGACAACAGCGGGCCAATCGCGGAAAGTTTCCATCTTAGGAGTAATTGCATTCTTAAATTTTCCAATCACACTTTCGTAATCGTTGCGTGCATCAACAATTATAAAATCTTTCCCCGTTTCATAAAAATTATTCAGTTCTTCCGGTTTTAATCGTTTAGCTGTTTTAGAAAGATCAACTTCACCGAAACTAGCGTTAACAATTTCTTGTTTCGCTCTCACATGAATTTTTTTAAATGCATGTTCATCGTGTTTGTCTTCTTTGAACCAAATATCCGCAAGCTCGGGATATTTTTTTATTTCCGATTTATACTTTTTGATATTATCAACCGTACCGGAAACGGTTGCATTAATTCCTTCGGTAGAAATCCAGACCCTTCCCAGAATATCGTTCTTCTCGCAAAAGCGGAGATGATCCTGTTGAAACTTCTGCGGTTCAGGAAAATTTATATATTTATAAAAAAGTAAAACGCGGTAATCCATAATGTCTAAAACTTTTTCTGATAAATTTACTTAATAAAGATAGTAAATCTTTTTATAAGCATAAAACTGATCAGCTCATTTGTCCCCAATATTTACAATAGTGAGACTCCGATTAACATTAAAATTGTTTAATGATCTGCTATTGCCCTACCCAATTACTTATTGCCTTCCTATATTGCAATGGAATTATCAAAAAATTAAGAATGAACGAGCCAATAGTAAGCGTAGGAATATTAACCGAAAAAGAAATCCGTTTTGATCTTTACGGCGAATTTACATTAAAGGGAACGGATAAAAAGTTTAGCGGAAAATTTAAAGCGAAGCTGAGCGGAGATAAGATTTCACTCTGCCAGGATAAAAAGGAAATATTTTCCGCCGATGAAATACTTTTTAATCCTAATGATCTTGAGACAGAATCATTTCTTCTTCGGGATGTTGTGATCGGAAAGGGTTTTCACTGGCAAAGCAAGGAAAATCAAAGATTCCGCGGTAGATTAAAATTGATTAAAGAAAAAGATCAAATTACCGCGGTTAATATTCTTCCGCTTGAAGAATATCTCACGAGTGTTATTTCATCGGAAATGAGCGCCAACAGTTCAATCGAACTTTTAAAAGCGCATTCAATTGTTTCGCGCGGATGGCTCCTTGCACAGCAGGAAAAAAAGAATAAGAAAGCCTTAAACGAAATTGTTGGCGAAGACGAAATAATCCGCTGGTATGATAGAGAAGACCACACCAACTATGATTTTTGTGCGGATGATCATTGCCAGCGTTATCAAGGTGTGACAAAAATTATAAATGATAACGCCGTAAACGCAATTGCTTCCACACGCGGACTTGTTCTAAAATATAAAGACACAATCTGCGATACGCGTTACTCAAAATGCTGCGGCGGTATTACAGAAGTTTTTGAAAATGTCTGGGAAAATGTCTCTCATCCGTACTTAGATTCTATATTGGATTATAAATTTAGATTTGATGACGACCGTACAGATATTCAAAAAGAAAATTTCGCCGAACATTGGATAAATTCTACTCCACAAGCTTTCTGCAATACAACCGACGAAAGAATTCTTTCAAGCGTGCTTGTTAACTTCGATCACTCCACAAATGATTTCTTCCGGTGGACAGTTGAATACACACAAGATGAGATCGCTGAACTAATAAGAACAAAAAGCGGAATTGATTTCGGAAATATTATTGATCTGATTCCCATTAAGCGCGGCCCTTCAACGCGTATAATAAAATTACAAATCGTTGGTTCAAAAAAAACAATAACAATCGGGAAAGAACTTGAGATAAGAAAAATTCTTTCCAAAACACATTTATACAGTTCGGCATTTGTTGTTGAAAAGGAAAAAATTGTTAAGAAGGTTCCTCAAAAATTTATTTTGCGCGGTGCCGGATGGGGACACGGAGTTGGATTTTGCCAGATTGGTGCCGCAGTAATGGGTGAGCTCGGTTACGGTTTTGATGAGATACTAATGCATTATTTCAACGGTGCAGAAATTCAAAAGATTTACTAATAAGAGCAAGATTACGAGAAAGAGTAAGAGCAGAATAATTAATGACATTTCTTAACCCCGCCATATTATTTGGTTTGATCGCAGCTTCAATTCCGATTGTTCTTCACTTTCTTAATCTGCGTAAGTTAAAGCGGGTTGAATTTAGCACTCTTGCATTTTTGAAAGAACTGCAGAAGACAAAGATCAAAAGAATAAAATTAAAGCAGTGGCTGCTTCTGTTGCTGCGCATAGCAATAATTATTTTTCTTGTAATTGCCTTTGCCCGCCCGACTGTTAAAAATTTTATCGCCGGAAATTCTTCCGCGGCAAAAACTACAGCAGTAATTATAATAGATAACACATTCAGCATGTCTGTAGTAACCGGGAACGGGTCATATTTGAACCGTGCAAAACAGATTGCAAAAAACCTCCTTCCCAATTTTCAGGACGGAGATGAGATTGTGTTATTGGGTGTCGGCAATCTTTCAAATGAAATGATTCAACCAACAACTAACATCAAACAACTGATAAAACAGATTGATGAGCTGGAAATATCCGAGGTAAGCAAAACTCTAAACGAATCAATAGTCAAAGCGGCGCAGGTATTATATCAATCGAATAATTTTAATAAAGAAATTTATTTGCTGACTGATCTGCAGAAAGGTAGGATTTATAATTCGTCAAATGAACTTTCAAATCTTTCGAGTATTTTCAACAGCAATGTACGTCTCTATTTAATTGATTTGTCAGAAAAAGAACCGGTTAATCTCGGCATTGACGAGATCAAGCCTAACAATCAAATATTTGAAAAGGGCAAAACAGTCAGTTTTGACGTAACGGTTAAAAATTATTCCAGGCAATCCGTTAACAATTCTGTTGCTTCATTTTTTGTTAACGGAAAAAGAAGCGCACAGCAAAGTGTAAATCTTTCAGCGGACGAATCTAAATCAATTCCATTCGAGACAACTCTGTTGGATACCGGTTTGGTTGAGATTTACGCCGAGCTTGAAGATGATGATATTCTTCAGGATAATAAAAGATTTTTCAGCGTATATGTGCCGGATAAAATTTCTGTTTTATTTCTTACAGACAACAATGACGACGCAAAGTTTGTTAAATATGCTATTGATGATCCGACCAAACAAAAAGTGAGGATTACAGAAAATAGTTTATCGCAAGTTTCATCTCTCAACTTAAAAAACTATGATGCTGTTATTGTGATCGGCTCGGAAAGAAATGCCGATTGGAAGAATTTGATCAACTTTGCTGAAAGCGGGGGAGGTTTAATATTAATGCCCGGTTCTCAAAGCACTTTATCAAATTTTCAAAAATTTTGTAAAGGATTAAATATTTCCTCCCCGGAAAGTGCGATAGGAAAAATAAATTCACAGGACTCGCCGGCTTTGTTTGATAAAATCAATTATCAAGACCCGCTCTTTGCCGATCTGTTCGAAAAGAATAAACAGCAGCAGGTTGAATCACCCGAAATTTATTATTATTTCAAAATTATTCCCGGCAGCGGTAAAAATATTATTTCTATGTTCGATGGATCATCTTTCTTAAGCGAATATAAACTTGGCGCCGGAAAAGTATTTTTGTTTAACTCATCATTAAATCTTAGCTGGAATAATTTTCCACTTAAAGGATTTTTTGCACCATTGATTAACAGACTTGTTCTTTATTCTTCTTCTAAGCTAAAAGATCAAAATACATTTTACGCCGGGCAGAATATCATTGCCGATATTTCAAATCATTCCATATCTCAAATCAAAGTAGAAAAGCCCGGAGGACAAAAGGAATATGTAAATTCAGATTCGTTGACAAATCAAAATTATTTTACTTATAACAGAACCAATGAACCCGGGACGTACAAATTCTTCTCGTCAAATAAATTGCTGGATTATATTTCCGTTAATCACGATCCCAAAGAATCAGTTACAGATAAAGCTGATTTTTCGGAGTTTGAAGATTATCTGAAGCAAATTAGTTTCGAAGGAAAAACTTTTCCGATTTCTCCAAACGAAGATTTTACAAAAGTAATTTACCAATCACGTTTTGGAACTGAGCTGTGGAAATATTTTTTAATCGCAGTTTTATTATTAGCAATTACAGAATCCCTTATTGCAAGAAACACTAAAAAAGATATATCCAGCATTGGAATTAAGAATGATTGAACTTAAACCGGTTCCAAAAGAACGCGCCATATTAATTGCACTTGTAACCGAAGATTACTCAAAAGATCAAGTTGAAGAACATCTTGAGGAATTGGAACTACTGACAAACACCGCGGGCGCTATAACCGTTTTCAAAATTATGCAGGAGCGTTACAGACCAGATCCGGCATTTTTTATCGGAAAAGGAAAAGCGGAAGAAGTAGCCCAGTTAATTGAGCTAAATGATATTCAACTTGTAATATTCGATGATGATTTAAATCCTACCCAAGCACGTAATCTTGAAAAACTTTTTGAGCGTAAAGTTCTGGATAGAAGCGGATTGATATTCGATATTTTTGCTTCTCACGCAAAAACCCGCGAGGCGAAAACTCAAGTAGAACTTGCACAGCTTCAATATATGCTTCCCCGTTTAACGCGCGCGTGGACACACTTATCAAAACAGTATGGCGGGATTGGAACTAAAGGTCCGGGTGAAACTCAGATTGAAACCGATAGAAGAATAATCCGTACAAAGATCAGCAAGTTGAAAGAAAATCTAAAAAAAATTACTGCACAGCAAGTAACGAAAAGTGCGGGAAGAAAAGACCAGATCACAGCTTGTCTTGTCGGTTACACTAATGCAGGAAAATCAACCCTGCTAAACCGTTTAACCGAAGCAGGTGTTCTTGCAGAAGATAAATTGTTCGCAACGCTTGATTCTACAACGCGTTCTTTTGAAATTGAAAAAAATAAAAAAATTCTAATGAGTGATACGGTGGGATTCATCCGTAAACTTCCGCATCATCTTGTTGCTTCTTTTAAGAGTACGCTTAATGTTGTAAAAGATGCGGATCTAATTCTTCATGTAATTGATATCTCGCACGATTTTTTTGAAGACCACATTAAAATTGTTGATTCGACCCTTGAAGAATTAAACAGCCACAAAAAAACACAGATAAAAATATTCAACAAGGTGGATGCACTGAAAGACAAGAACAGAATGGATTATGTTGTTAAGCAATACAAAAACAGTATTCTTATTTCGGCGGAACGAGGGATAAACATTACTAATTTGAAAAAGATGCTTTTAGATATTTACGAACGGAATTTCTCTACATATAAAATAAAACTTGATCACACCGATTCAAAAATAATATCGAAGATTTATGAACTCGCTGAAGTTATGAGTATTGATTATAATAACGAATATGTACTGCTTAATTACCGCACAAGCGCAGTGAATCACAATTTAATTAATAAGCTGATAAAGAAAACATAAGTGACAGGAATTAGAGTAATCAATCGCTGATTAGAATTTCTATTCTGTTATTTTTTCTTCTTCCTTCAAAATCGGAATTTGAGACAATCGGGTTGACTTCGCCATATCCTACTGATGAAATTTTGCCCGCAAGGTGTGGAGAGTTATTGTTTAAATAGTCGGCTATATTCCGTGCTCTTTTTTTAGAGATTTCAATATTAGTTCTTTGCGCACCTACATTATCAGTATAAGAACAGATTTGGTGCTTCGAATTATTAAATTTTTCTAAAATAGGTATTAGGTTATTAAGGACTGTTGTGGCTTTATCATTTAATTGATATCCGACAGGTTTAAAATCTATATTATAAATTCTCATCAAAATATTATCCCCATCTTCTAGTATTTCAAAATCCACTTCAGGATTTTTATTAAACGTAGAAAGATTCTCTCTATATTTTGATAGTGTTAGCGAACTTGTTTTATCGTATTGATTTATTTCCTGAGGTTTTATTTCAATGTTCGGTTTTTGATTCGTTGCTGCGTAAACGTCGCTTTTCAAAATAACGTCTTCCCACGTTGTTTTTCTTTCTTTAACAGATTTGATAATGCCGGTGATCCAATTTGCTTTTTCTAATTCTTGTTCGCATAATCTCGCAATCGTTTCAATTTCTGCCTCGGTGCTTCTATCGGCCTCAATGAGACTTTCAGCATGTAAATATAATTTTTCAGCAGCATCAAATGTCTTGGGTGCGTAACTATCTACATCTAAATCACGAGCCAGCTCAAGTTTTTTTCGTGAAACGGATAGATATTTTTCACTGACGGCAGCCTTTTTACTGGCTAAATATTTTCCGTCAGCTTCGTCTGCATAATCTTTTGCAGAATTATAATCTTTATCTTCAAATTCATAACCGGCTTTTAGAAGAAGATTCTCTGCGTCAGTCCAATTTTCCGGTGCATATTTTTCGGCTCCGGCATTTTGTGCAAGTTTTCTTGTATTAAGACAACGGAAATATTTTTGTGAAAAATCATTAGCCGTTGTTACGGATGTTATAAAATATTTTGCCGCTTCGGAAATGTCTTTATTGATCTCTGCTATTTCTTCTCCCTCCGCCAGTTTATTTATTGCGGCAAAGTAATATTTCAATCCTTTTTCATAAGCAACTGGAGAGATAAGAGACGCTGATGAATTGTCGGCTTTTTTTATCGGATCCCAATTAAAGAGCAGATCAAGTGTTTTATTAGCATATAAGTTTGCACGCGAGTAATTATCTTTTATCGTATTAACCATGGAAGAAGCTTCGTTATAATTGTTATCATTATATTCTTCTATGGCTTCAAGAAAACCTTTTTCCGCAAGTTTCCAATGGTACGGAGAATATTTATCAGAATTAATTTGTAAACCATACTGTCTTGCAGCCAGTATATCTTTAAAGAACTCGTTGCTCTTTTCTATATTCTCGTTTAGTATTGTTAGAAGTGCTATAGATTTTTCTAATTCATCTTTAGTAGAACTTGCATTTCCTCTTTGTTTTAGAATATTTATCGCTTTGTTATAATGTTCGGTGGATTTTTTAAAATCCGGCAGACTTAACAATTGGGCGTTTCTGTCAAGTGCATCATTAATTGTTATACGTGTTTCTTCAAATAGCAATTCATTTTTAATCTGTGCATTTGCACATATATAAAAAAGCAATAGAAATAATAAATATGATTTAAGCGTTTTCATTTCTTCTTTTTCTTAAGAGCATCTTGTGCCAAGGTTTCAAATTTTTGTTTATATAGTAGAGTATCTACATCCCCGCTTACAGTCGCTTCTACACTTTTATCTGTAACATTTAAAATCTCATAAATGGAAATCAAAAAATTATAACGGTTGCTGTCAAGTTCGGTTCTCGGTGTTCCAATTCCTATAGCATATTTATCCAACGCAGAAGTTCCTCGAATTGTGAAAACTGCCGTTGAATCATAAAAAGTGTAGTCGGTAGAATCAGGATGTAAATAATAAATCTTCGCATATACAATGCGGTCTTCATTTTCTTCCACATCTACGTCAAAATTCAAGTCTCTGTATTTAGTAAATAAATCTGCGTCTATATCAACCGAATTTGACCACCAGACTTTCGATATTTTATAGTGATAGCTGTCTTCTTCATCAGATTCAAATTCAATATCATTTAACAAGGGATCTTCTTGATCTTTGATTGCAACAAGTGCATCAATATCCGTTCTATAAACTTCGATCCTGAAATCATATTGACCATGAACTAGTTTAAGTTCGGGTAATCCAAAAACATATTTTAGAGTATCAACCAGTTCACCTTTTACCTGGTAATCGTTCTTGGACTGAAATAATTTGTATGTATCTTCTGTTGATTTCTTATAGAATATTTTGACATCAACTTTTTTATTGAAAGCTTTGTTGCTAAAAACATTAACATTCATTGTTGAATAACGCAGGTATGTGTTGTTGTTGCGGTCATAATTGTCGGACCACCAAAAATTAACATGACAAGGATTATCATTCTCCGATTCTTCAAATTTATTGTTGAATAATTCTACATGCTGACTATCGGATTGAGCTTCAAGCCTGCTGTTATTTACTTCATAAATTTCAATTGAAAAATCATAAACATCTCTACTCAATTCTTTATTAGGAACACCAATCGCGAAGGATAAATTATTATCTATATCATTTCCATTTACTTCTAACTCCGGAGAGGTTCCATAAAGAGTCATTGTTGAAGCATCTACCGGTTTGTAATAAATACGTGCTTGGATTTTTCTGGTCACTCCTTCTTTTAAAAGGACGATAAAATTCATTCTTCTGAATTGAGTATAACTATCCTGATTACCGTCTATTTTATCTGTCCACCATACCTTATCAACTGAATAAGTGTAATCAATATCTTCTACAGTATTGCATGATGCTGTGATAATAAATAAGGTTACTGCAAATAATAATTTTTTAATCACCTCGTTTTCCTTCTAAGTATTTGTCTATTGCGTCCTTTTGTGCCTGAGTAAAATTGTCCGGTTCAAACCTGTTTTCAATAGGAACTTTCTCAATCGGAATTTCCTTGCAAGTCATCGTTTGAACAAAATCATCATCGCGAGCGGATGATCTATGGTAATTTATACAAACATCAAACCCCAGTTTTCCTACCCCAATGGAGAAACAAACTTCAAAATCACCGTTAGAAGAAATGCTGACAGAAGCCCTAATTGTAAAACCTGCACATATAGTAGCGATTTCAATATCAACGCATGCTTCTCCGTGTAATTTCATTTTCCCGGTAAATGTAAAATTACCGCCTTCATGTTTTAGAGAAACTTCAGCCGATAATTCATAACCCAAAGATAAACGGCCCTTACTTACACTTAAACCGTTACGCGCGTAACCGGTAAGTTCAAAATTTCCATTTCTTTCAGCGTATCCTTTTACACCTACCCTACTTAATCCGGCAACAACTGCTTCACCGGAAAAGTGCATCGAGCTCGAATTAACTTCTAGATAAGTATGACCCATATCAATCTCATGGCCAAGGATTTTCAGAGTGCTCTCTGATTTAAATCCCAATTCCCATTCTGATAATTCAGTGCCAATTGTACCATAGAAAGTTTCTTTCTGTTCAATGGGAACTAGATAATCAAGAAAGTCCCAATCTTGTCCTATAACTTGATAAAGGAAATCGCTCGGCGTGGATGGCGGCATTTCACGTTCGCCCGCAAATTTTATTTGTGTTGCACCGTTATTTTCAACGCCGAGGTATAAACTTGCCTTCCCCAAAACGACTTCAATATTCAACCAGTCCAATATTTGATTATCAAAAGTTGCCTTTCCGTTGAGACCCAATTTGAAAGCGGAATTTCTATTGGCAAAAAAATCATCGGCATTAGAACCTGAGGAACCAATAGATAATACTGCTTCACCGCTGAAAGCTATCGGGTATTTGTTAAGAGGTATTGTCCCGGAGATATAAAAATTCCCTTTGAAAGATGGAATATTATAACTTGTTACAATCGGAGTATATGGAATTAAACCTTGGGCAGATACTGCAATACCTGCATCTGTTATCTCGCCTAATTTAGAACCCGTGAAATCACACGAAGTAAAATAGTATGGATCGAGCGGGTCTATCGCAACTTTTTTGATATTATTAAATTTTGATTTTGTTATGCTGGCCGAGTAAGGTTCATCGTTTTCATAATAGAAATAATATCTGTCCGGATCAACGGGCCAGCCGAAAGGTCCCGCTTCAAATTCACTTCCCTTTTTTAGAACTAAAGAAGTCAGCGGCATTCCATCAAGATTTAATTTTTTCAGCAGTCCTTCTTTGGGAAGTTCAGCGACACTTAAACCGGTCATTTTTGAATAAAAATTTCCCGCCGCATCTTTTACTAGATCAAAAGCACCATTCGTTAACCTTATGTCTCCATACTTTTTATTTTCAATATAAACACTTCCCTTAATGCTGTATCCAAAATCGGTTTTTATCACATTTACTTTGTTTGTTTTGAGAACTAATGCATTGGCACCTGAGCCAAGTGTAAATTTTTCCGGGTTTGCTTCCAATTTCTGCGGTTCAAAAGGATCAACCGGCTCAAGAAAATTTTCCTTTGTACATTGCATCAATAGTAATATTGCAATTGATACAATCAAAATATTAACGTACTTATTTAAGTAACTTCCTTTCATTTATTTATTTCTTCAATGAATAATCAATCTCATAAAACAAATCTGTATCCAAAAATTATTTCAAAATGGTTAGATCCGGGATATAGAGTGCTGTAATTGCTGAATGAACCTAGTTCGGGTTTATTTCCAAACTCAGCTTGCCGCGATCCGAAAAAGTTATATTGTGCTTCAATAAAGAAATTACTCAGGTTATAAATAATTCCTCCTCCGGCAGTATAACCGGGACCTTTATCTTTTTCTAATTTGAAAAAACTATTTCCACTTTCATATTTTCTATTTTCAAAACTCGAATACCAATAATTGGCTCCGGCAAAAACATACATTTCAAGTTTGTTATTAAACAATCGGTAAAATTTGTAAAGAAGGTGCGCAAAGATCTGATCTGTTTTTATGAAGAAGGTAGTTATACGCGATTCAGTATGATTGTATCCGAACCTAATACCAAAATTCCATTTTGTTTTGCTGTATTCTAAATATCCTCCGAGCGGATTAAAATAATTTTTCAGGTTTTTTTCATAAGGCTTATGAAAAGCGCCGTAAGTAACGCCTAATGCAAAGTACGGATAACTCTGGCCGGCAAGTATTTCAGAAAATTTTACATATCCCTTCTCAGGATAAACTACCTGAGACCAGACGCCTTGAAAATTTAATTGTTCTTTAATGATTAATACCTTATCATTTTTTCTTATCAAGCCTACTGTCTCAGAAGTATTATCCTGTTTTTCTTTAACAAAGACATAATTGTTATTACAATAAATTATTTCCCATTCCCATTTCGAATATTCATTCTCTTCAACCGGACTTTTGAATCTTTCATCAATATTCTTTTTCTCCATGAAGGTCATAAGTGATTTCTCGCTAATAAAACCATTCACGGGATAAACAACTTTTTTCCAACCGAGCTTTTCCCATTCTTTTTCAACAACTAAAATTTTATCGCGGTAATAGACAAAGCTAATTGTATCTGCTTCTTCGGATGGATTTTTC
The DNA here is from genome assembly GCA_012026935.1 of Melioribacter sp. GTDB lineage: Bacteria > Bacteroidota > Ignavibacteria > Ignavibacteriales > Melioribacteraceae > Fen-1258. Next base: position 11,489 of record VEPI01000040.1, read on the forward strand.
AAAACAGGCACTTTTCCATCTTTAACATATAACACATATGCAGTCCAGTTTTCTGATGGTGATGTAAAGAAACTACGTGGGTGGAGTTCTATAATTAATAGAAAGAATAAAAGGAAGGTTAGGCTAATTTTAGATCTATATTTGTGTTCCCTCATCATCAAACGGATGAGAATGGAGCGAATTCATACAAGATTCTATAACAAATTAGTAATTTATCAATTGAATGAAAAGTAATTTAATAAGAAAGAGAAGGTTATTTATTATATAATGTCTTCAAATGTCTTTGTCGAAAAAATGTGAAAAATAAATTCAGCAAGGAGCGAATCACTTTTTTGTTGCGGAATTAGAATTTTGGTTTTTGTTATTAGGCGGATTGGTTTTTGATTCGTTTTTATAAATGCTTTCCTTTCCAACTCTGTCTCGTTTATCAACCCAACGGTCAATCTTTGCTATCAACAATCCGAATAAAGCCAGCCCGATAATAATAAGCAGAGTTACAAAAACGAATACTATTGTATATAAACTCATTTCATGCCTTTTTTATTTAGACGTTTTAAAACCTAAATCTTTATAATTTAACAATAATTTTCTTCCTCACTTTTAGACAAACTCTTCTTAAGTTTGATTAGTCAATTTTTCTATTTCTCGGAGGAAATAATATGTCAGTTGTTCTTGATGGCTCAAATTTAACAATCGAAAAGTTAGTAGCAATAGCCCGCCACAATGAAAAAGTAGAATTACATCCCGATGCTTTGGAAAGAATTAAAATTTGCCGTGCAATGCTCGAAGAAAAAATCAAAGCACACGAAATTATGTACGGAGTTAATACCGGTATCGGTGAATTTTCTGAAGTTGTATTGAACGATGATCAAGTAAAAGAATTTCAAAAATATTTGATCTACAACCATGCCGCAGGAATAGGCGATCCCGCACCGGTTGAATATGTAAGAGGTGCAATGGCAGGACGCATTAACGTTCACGCACACGGTAATTCGGGTTGCCGACCGGAAATAACTCTTACGCTTGTAGAAATGCTTAACAAAAATGTTACTCCTGTTGTTTGTCAAAAAGGATCAGTCGGTGCATGCGGTGATCTTGCCCCTATGAGCCAGATTGCTCTTTTAATGATGGGAGAAGGTGAAGCTTATTTCAACGGAGAAAGATTATCCGGTAAAGCTGCATTTGAAAAAGCCGGAATAAAAATTCCAGGTCTTCAAGCAAGAGACGGACTTGCAACAATTAACGGTTCAAATCTTCTTACTGCAATGAGCGCAATTCATCTTTATGATATGAACCGCTGGTTAAAGCAAGCAGAAATCGCGTGCGCCATGTCTCTTGAAGCTTTGTTCGCAAACTTAAAACCGTATGATACTCGTCTTCATGAGATACGCGGATTTAAAGGGGCAGTGAGAAGCACAAAATCAATTATGAAATGTATTGAGGGAAGCGATCTCCAAACAGGTAAATTGAAAATGAAAGTTCAAGATGCGTATTCTATGCGTTCCTCACCTCAAGTTATCGGCGCTGCTCACGATGCAATCGCTTACGCAAAAAGCCAGGTTGAAATTGAATTGAACGGAGTTGGTGATAACCCGATATTTCTTCCGCAAAACAAACTCACTCTTACAGGAGCAAACTTTCAAGGTTCGCCTGTTTCATTACCAATGGATATGGCCGGTGCAGCTATTACTATGGTTTGTGTATTGTCTGAAAGAAGATTAAACCGTTTGTTAAATCCTGCATTAAGTGTGGGACTTCCTGCCTTCCTAACAAAAGGTGCAGGTATGTTTTCCGGTTTGATGTTAAGCCAGTACACCGCAGATAGTTTAATTGTTGAACAAAGAATTTTATCTATGCCCGCATCCATTCAATCAATACCTGCTGCTGCAGATCAAGAAGATTTTGTTTCTATGGGAATGAACACGGCAATTAAAAACGGACAAATTATTGATAACGCGCATGGGGTTTTGGGAATTGAATTTATAGCAGCGGCCCAAGCATTAGACTTTCGGGAGTTCACTCCGGGCAGAGGGGTCGCAAAAGCTAAAGAAGTAATCCGTAAATATGTGAACCATCTTGATGTTGACCGTCCGCTTTATCCTGATCATACAAAGATGAAAGAAATTGTTAAAAAATGTTTTATATTGGAAGAAGTTGAAAAGGCTGTTGGTAGTCTTGAATAATTTTTCAATTGAAGATCCGTAACATTAATTAATAGATGTGTATTCTTAATTAATTCTTTTTTAACAAATGAGGAGCACTTCAATGAGAAAACATATTTTTACAATAAGTCTGTTCACATTTCTGCTATTTACTGCAGCTTCACTAAATGCACAGGTTCGAGCTCAAACAGGAATTTGGAATGCAGATAAAACCATTTCCAATTACAGTCTTGCTGCAGGCGGAGAGTTGGAAAGATATGTAACACTGCAAATTACTTTTCCAAAACCATTCAATACAAAACCTGAAGTTATTTTCGGAATAACCCGTTTTGATGCAGATGCTAATATTAACCAACGTTACGATGCAAAAGTAACATATGTTCATAAAGGCGGTTTTACACTTGAAGTAAAAACATGGGGCGGAACAAAAATTAATTTAATTGGCGGAAATTGGATGGCTATTGGTGAATAAGAATTATTAATTATTGTAGTGAACGCAAAGTCTTATCCGCACTTGGCGGGCTGCGTTCACTACAAATTAATTATTTACTCAATTCAAAAAAACTTTCTATAAAAATTTCCTTCCCGCTTAGCTCATCTTTAATATGAAATATAATTTTATAGTTCCCCGTTTTATAAGTTGAATCTAGTTTTATCTGTGACTCAATCGGGATTTCGGAAATTTTTTCGTTCTCGGTTTTATCAATAACTCCGGAAGAAACTTTGTTTGCCAATTTACCTTCGGGCGTTCGAATGTCAGCATAGTAAGAAAGTTTTGCTGAAAATCTATTTTCGTTTTCTTTCTGCTCAAATCCTTTGGCGCGTACAGTTGCATTTAATTCCCAGCCGTTATCCATTGAATACGCAAACGATTCCGCACTGAAAAGTTCAAACTTTTCTTCTTTCTTCGAACATGAATTGATCAAAAATAAAATAATAAAGAGCGCAAAATATTTCTTCATTAACATCACTCCATATTAAAAAATAGGGTCGAACGATATCCGACCCTACTGATTTCTTATTTCTGTATTCAGATTTCTCTTCTAATTATTCTTCTTAAAGTCGCTCATGAAAGAAACTAATTCCTCTACACCTTTCTTGGGGAATGCATTGTAGATTGATGCTCTAATACCGCCTACAGAGCGATGTCCTTTCAATCCGCTGAATCCTTTTGCAGATGCTTCTTTGATAAATTTTTCTTCTAATTGTTCGTTAGGCAATCTGTAAGTTACATTCATTAATGAGCGGTTCTCTTTTACGGTTGTTCCTTTGTAGTAACCATCACTCGAATCAAATGCATCGTACAAAACTTTTGCTTTCTCCACATTACGGCGATACATTTCATCAAGTCCGCCCATATTTAATAACCACTTAAATACTAATCCGGCAATATAAATTCCGAATGTAGTCGGCGTATTATACATTGATTCATTATCAACATGAATTTTATAGTTCATATAAGTATGAAGTGAATCGGAAGATCTTTCGAGTAAATCTTTTCTAATAATTACAACAGTAACACCGGCGGGTCCAATATTCTTTTGTGCGCCTGCATAGATCAAACCGTATTTATTCATATCAAGTTTCTTGTGAAGAAAGTCAGACGAAGCATCACAAACAAGCGGAATATTTCCGGTTTCAGGTTCGCTTCGCCATTCCGTTCCGTAAATTGTATTGTTGGAAGTAAAGTGAACATACGATGCATCAGGATCTAATTTGAGTTCAGATTGTTTCGGTATGCGTGTATAATTTTCCGATTTAGTTGTAGCCGCAATATTTACCGTGCCAACACGCTTTCCTTCTTTAACAGCTTTTTCCGACCACGAACCGGTTACAATATAGTCGGCTTTATTTTTCGGCGGCATTAAGTTTAACGGCACCATCGAAAATTGCAAAGTTGCACCGCCTTGTAAAAACAAAATCGCAAACTTATCATCAATACCTAAAAGTTTTCTTAGATCGGCATCGGCTTCTTTAATAATAGCATCAAATATTTTACCGCGGTGGCTCATTTCCATTACATTCATTCCGCTTCCTTTGTAAGAAATAAAATCTTTTTGAGCTTCAAGCAGAACTTCCACCGGTAGGATTGCAGGACCTGCGCTGAAATTATAAATTCGATTATCCATTTTGATTTTCCCTTATGTTATTAGATTATGTGTACCAGTAATCCGTCTCTTAATTTCGGTTCAAACCAGGTTGATTTAGGCGGCATAGTTTCCCCGGCATCAGAAATATTTATCAGATCATCAACGGAAACAGGAAACATAGAAAAAGCAACTGCTGCTGTTCCGTTATCAACTAATTTTTCTAATTCCTCTGTACCGCGTATTCCTCCAATGAAATCAATATTTGTATC
>VEPI01000160.1:0-37777 GCA_012026935.1 Melioribacter sp.
AGCCAACGCATTATGAAATAGTTTTCAATTTATTTTCACTTAATAAACTATCTCACCATTCACAGGAGAAAATCATGGCGGAACAAAAGAAACATGTTCCATTTGTTTCTGCGGAAACAAGCATGGCCGAATTTACTATCCGCGCACTAATTATTGGTTTAGTAATGGCTGTTATTCTTGGTGCGGCAAATGCCTATCTAGGATTAAAAGCCGGAATGACTATCGCTGCAACATATCCTGCTGCAGTTATTGGAATGGCAATACTTAAATCAGTTAAGGGTTCTATTTTAGAAGAGAACTTTGCAAGAACTGTCGGGTCTATCGGTGAATCAGTTGCTGCCGGCGCTATTTTTACATTACCTGCATTTTACATCTCAGGTATTTGGAAAGACTTTTATACGCCTTGGCATTACGTTACAGCAACTTTGATTTTAATTTCCGGCGGTATCCTTGGTATTATGTTCGTTGCACTTCTTCGCCGTGTTATGGTTGAAGATGTTGAATTACCTTTCCCGGAATCAATTGCTGCTGCAGAGATTCATAAAACCGGACGCAAAGCAGGCACTGGTTCTAAATTTTTATTCAGCGCAATGTTTGGCGGCGCAGTTATTAAAGCGTTAGCAGAATTTAAATTGTTCCCGGAAACATGGGAAAAATTTATTTTGTTCTCAAAACAAACGATCACCGGTACAACAATTCCTGTGAATGGAGGAATGCTTGCCAGTTCACCTGGAATAAGTCCTGCATATATGGGTGTTGGATATATCATTGGTCCGAAATTGGGTGCATTAAATTTTAGCGGCGGCTTGTTAGCGTGGGGACTTTTAACTCCGCTAATTATGTATTTCATCAATCCATATTTTACTCAGGATTTTATTAACGGCTGGGCTCAGTATTTAGTTGGAGTAGATAAGTCTCTTTCACTTGCAAAAGCTACCGAGAGAGCAGGCGATCCTGTATTTCAAATGTATGCTATCTGGAAATATATTGTTAAACCCATTGCAATCGGCGGAATGTTGATGGGTGCGGGTTTTACTTTATTTAAAATGAGGAAAAGTTTAGCTGCAGGAATCGGAAGATCAATCGGTGATGTTAAAAAAGCCGCTTCCGGAGGTGAAGTAAATACGAGTAGGACAGAAAAGGATATCAAGTTTTCATGGATAGTAATTGGAATTTTAATTGTAGCAGTCGCAACATTTTGTATTACCAGATTTATTTTCCAAACAGATTTTCTTCCAGCAATTGTAGCAGCAACCGTATTAATAATTTTAGCATTCTTCTTTGCAGCTATTTCCGGTTACTTAGTTGGAATTATGGGCTCAAGCAATAATCCTATAAGCGGACTTACATTAACAGCATTGGTTGTAACTGCTTTGATAATGGTCAGCATGGGTGTTGACGCATCACATGGCGGAATTGCCGCAGTGTTAGGTGTTGCAGCTATTGTATGCGTATCGGCTGCTGTTGCAGGCGAAATGCTGCAAGATTTAAAAGCCGGACATATTCTGGGCGGTACTCCGTGGAAAATGCAGATAGGAGATATAATCGGTGTGGTTATTTCAGGACTTGTAATGTTTTATGTTTTAGTTTTTTTGAATCAAGCGGATATTGCACAGGGAATTAAGGAAGGTTATGAAGGAGGTTTCGGAAGCCAGAAATTATCGGCACCGCAGGCGGGTTTGATGGCAATGTTATCAAAAGGAATTGTAGGCGGTGCAATGTCATGGCCTCTAATTGTTGTTGGTATGCTGATGGGACTTGCATTTATTTTAATGCAGGTAAAAAGCCCAATGTTGGTTAGTGTCGGTATGTATCTTCCTTTAGAGACAACATTTGCAATTTTTGTCGGCGGTCTGTTGAAAGGTATTGTTGACATTTACAATAAGAAAAGAAATTATAATGAAGCTCAGAAAGCGAGAGTTGAAAACGTTGGAATATTGTTGGCAGCGGGATTTATTGCCGGAGAAGCATTAACCGGCTTAGCGTTCGCACCATTTAAAATTGCAGAGGTAGCGATATTAAAAATCTTTGCCAATCCTCCAATTGAATTAGGAATGGTTGTGCTGCTTATCATCGCAGCAGTTTTAATCTATATTCCATTAAGAAATGCCGGTAAACCGGATGAACCTGCACCACCTGCAGTATCAATGTAAATTTATTTTTGGTATTTGTCATTCTAAAGTCCCGGTGAAAATTTCATCGGGACTTAGAATTTTCCACGAAGGTTATAATGAATTTTTTTGAAAGAAGAAAAATACTTAAAACCGCAAATTATCTTGATCTCACACCGGTCCGAAACATGAACGAAGAAGTTGACTCAAATAATTTAGTAACTGTTCTAATTCCTAAAGTTACCAACAAACTTGCAAAGAAATATTTCGAACCGATGTTGAAATCACCAATGATGAAATTAAAACTTGATGAATTAGGTTCAGCTTCATGGCTGGCTATCAACGGTAAGAAAAAAGTTTCAGAAATTGCTAATGAGTTAAAAGAAAAATTTGGGGAGAAAGTTCATCCTGTAGAAGAAAGGGTAACAAAATTTTTAACTGTTTTATATAATCAAAAGCTGATAACTTTTGAAGAAGTGAAAGGAGATAGCAATGGGAGAAGTATTAGGTAATCTAAAACCGGAATTACTTTGGAAACACTTTGAAGAATTATGTGCGATACCAAGACCATCGCGTAAAGAAGAAAAGGTAGCTCAATATGTAATCTCAGTTGCAAAGAAAAATAATTTACAATATGCGACTGATGATTTCGGCAATGTTGTAATTCGAAAACCTGCAACACCTGGAAAAGAAAAATTAATTCCGGTGGTTATGCAAGGGCATCTTGATATGGTTGCTGAAAAAAATGCAGATGTTAAACATGATTTCGAAAAAGATCCGATCCAGCCGTACATTGATGGTGATTGGGTAAAAGCTAAAGGCACAACTCTTGGCGGTGACAACGGTGTAGGAGTTGCTGCAGCTCTCGCAGTTATGGAATCGAAAGATCTTGAACACGGTCCGATTGAAGCATTATTTACTCTTGATGAAGAAACAGGATTGTTCGGTGCACAAGCGCTTAAATCCGGATTTTTAAACGGAAAAATATTGATGAATTTAGATTCCGAAGAAGATGGTGCACTATATATTGGTTGCGCCGGCGGACAAAATACTTTTGTGAAATTCAAATCTACTTTGAATGATGTACCGGCAAATACAACCGCGCTCGAAATTAAAGTATCAGGTTTGAAAGGCGGACATAGCGGGTTGGATATTAACACCGGTCGCGGTAATGCAATTAAATTGATGACACGTTTATTACACGAGTTGAATTACACATTCGGTATTCGTCTTGTAAATATTAACGGTGGAAGTAAACACAATGCAATTCCTAGAGAGACATTTTCTGTAATTCGTGTGGCTAAAAAATTTGCTGCCGATGCCCTGACCTATATTGAAAGATATAATAAAATTGTACAGGCTGAATTATCATCAGTTGAACCGTCCTTAAATGTTGTTGCAGTGGAAACAAAATCAAAATCTAAGGTGATGGATAAAACAACAACGAAGAATTTGATTGATTCTCTTTACGCAGTTCCTAATGGTGTTATCAAGATGAGCGCAGATATTCCCGGATTAGTTGAGACATCAACTAATCTTGCTGTTGTTGTTACAAAAGGTAAAGAGGTTGTAGCAACTTTAAGCCAGCGAAGTTCTGTTGAATCAGAAAAAAATGATATCTCAAATTCAATTGCTGCATTTTTTAAGCTTATAAAGGCAGAGGTAAAGCAAAGTGACGGTTACCCGGGATGGAAACCGGATATTCATTCACCGGTGCTTGGTACAATGAAAAATGTGTACCATCAGTTGTATGGAAGTGACCCTGAAGTTAAAGCAATTCATGCCGGTCTTGAATGCGGTATAATTAAAGAACGTTATCCTGATATGGATATGATCTCGTTCGGTCCAACTCTTATGGATGTTCATTCGCCTGATGAGAAAATAAAGATTAGTACTGTCCCAAAATTCTGGGCATTATTAACAACAGTTCTTAAAAAAATTCCTTCTAACTAAAAATTATTCTTGCTCTTGATCGTGCTCATACTCTTGAACTTTATGTTTTTAGATAACGAGCATGATCAAGAGCAAGATCATGATATTAAGAGTAATAATGGAAAATCAAATCACAACTAAACCCGAACCAGGTGTTTTCTTCAGGTGGGGAATTCTGCTCTTTGTAAGTCTTGCAATGTTCGGCAACTATTATATTTATGATAGCATAAGTCCTCTTGCGGATCTTCTTGCTAAACAATTAAAATTTTCTGATTCCAACATTGGATTACTCCAAGGCATTTACAGTGTACCAAATGTTTTTATGGTCTTAATCGGCGGGATCATAATTGATAAAATCGGTACGCGTATTTCAACTTTTATTTTTACTCTACTCTGTTTAACCGGTGCAGTCATCACTGCTTCATTCAGCGATATAACAATGATGGCTATTGGTCGTCTTGTGTTTGGTCTTGGTGCAGAATCAATGATTGTTGCAGTTACAACTGTAATAGGTCGCTGGTTTAAGGGGAAGCAATTATCATTTGCATTTGGATTAAATCTAACACTTGCACGGCTTGGTTCATTCGCTGCACTTAATTCTCCAACCTGGGCTAAATCACTTTATGAGTATTGGCAGACACCGCTTTTAGTTTCAGTAACAGCAGGTGTGATTTCCATAGCTGCGGTTATAATTTATTGGGGAATGGATGCATACTCAGAAAGAAATTTTTCTTTGCGTCCTGTTCCTAAGCAGGACAAAATCATTTTTAAAGAGATTTTTAGTTTCTCAACTTCATATTGGTTTGTTGTAATGTTGTGCGTTACTTTTTACTCCGGAATATTTCCATTCCAAACTTTTGCAGTTAAATTTTTTATTGAAACACACGGTACTACAAGAGAGATGGGCGGATTTCTCTCAAGCATGCTTACACTTTCAGCAATGGTTTTAACCCCGCTTTTCGGTTTACTTGCTGATTATATCGGCAAACGTTCTTTGCTTATGATGTTCGGTTCATTGCTTTTAATTCCTGTCTATTTATTGATGGCATATACTCATGTTTCACTTTATGTACCAATGGCAATGATGGGAATTGCATTTTCACTTATTCCCGCTGTAATGTGGCCATCAGTTGCAATTATTGTAGATGAAGCAAAACTGGGGACAGCATACGGATTGATGACTATGATTCAAAATATCGGTCTTGCCGGATTTAATTTTTTAGTCGGTTGGGCAAATGATTTTAGCGGCGGATATACAGCCGGAATGTGGATATTTTCTTCACTTGGTTTCTTCGGATTATTATTTGCGTTTTTACTTAGAAGAAGTGAATTGGGAAAACATGGCCATGGCTTAGAAAAAGGGATAGCCAAGACAGAGTAATTTTTTGTAAATTTGTTCTGAAAAAAAGTATGATTACCTGATGAAAATTATTAGCAAACTTGTTATAGTAATAATTATTGTTACTACAGGAATAACAGTTAATGCTCAATCATTCGGTTTTGGATGTTTGGGTTTAAGCGGGTTCTATGCCGGATTCTCAAGACAAAATTATGATAATCCGGGATTGAATGATTACATCAGTCAGAGAATTAATACTCTTGATCCTTCCAAAAATATCATCACTGATAAAATTGAATTTACACAGGGAACTGGTTATAGGATTGGTGCAAATTTTTTTAGAGCAAGGTGGAATAAATTTTTTATTACTGCAAAAGGTTATTATCAATTCTTAAAAGAATCGGATGAAATTTCTGCTCAATTACAAAATGTTGATACCAGAGAAAAATATCAGTTAACAATGAATCATTGGGGAGTGGGAATTGATTTCGGTGTTCCCTTATTTTGGATTCTTGATTGGAAAATTGCCGAAGCCAATGTTACATTTTATAATACGGAATTTTCACAAGAGACACTTTTGAATAGCGTCTCACAAGGCGAAATTAAATTCAAGCCGGATAAAAATAATATCGGATACTTTATTGGCACCGGTCTCATATTGCACCTGGTACCGGATTATATCAGTGTCGAAGGAACCGCAGGTTATAGTATTATTCAAATTGATAAACTTAGTAACGATTCCGGGATTACGATTCCAACAACTTCTTCTTCAAAAAATGCAGTGGATAAAGGAAGCTTAAGTATCACGCTTCAACTTAACGTAGGATTTCCACTTTAATTGATCAGATATGAAACTATCAAAACTTGACAAAGCATCAGTAATTGCCATCCGTGATTGTATGGGAACACAACCAAACGAAACTGTTCTTGTCGTAACGGACGAGTTCAAAAGAAAGATTGGATATTCACTTTTTCAAAATGCAAAGCAACTTGGGCACGAAACTGTTTTTCTTGAATTTAAATCAAGAGAAATGCATGGCCAGGAACCACCCGAACAAGTTGCTGAAATGATGAAATTGTTCGATGTGGTTTTATGTCCGACTGCAAAATCTTTGACTCATACAAATGCTCGTAGAAATGCTTCATCACTTGGAGCGCGCATAGCAACTTTTCCAGGTATTACCGAAGATATAATGATTCGCGGTTTAAATGCTGATTATAAAAAAATAGCTGCACTAACGATAAAACTTCAAGAAATTATGAATGATGTTAATATTGTTAGAGTTACTTCTTCTGTTGGAACTGATATTACAATGGATATCTCTGGAAGAAAAGCTTTACCAAGCAAAGGTTTATTCCACAAAAAAGGTGAAAGCGGAAACTTACCGACGGGTGAGGCATACATAGCACCGTTAGAAGGTAAAACCAACGGAATATTTTATGTTGATGGTTCAATGGCAAGCATAGGTGTTATAAAAGGGAAACCAATTCGACTAGAAGTTAAAGATGGATACGCTGAAAATGTAACCGGCAGTAATCAAGCAAAAAAATTAGATGAGACTTTAAATAAATATGGCAACCTTGCGAGAAATATTGCTGAATTTGGAATTGGAACAAATTATAAAGCTAAGCTGAGCGGTATCTTACTTGAAGACGAAAAAGTTATGGGCACGATACACATTGCGTTAGGAGATAATAAATCCATGGGAGGATTAGTTAATGTCCCCATTCATTTAGACGGAGTTGTGAAAAAACCAACAGTCTTTTTTGATGAAAAAATGATTATGAAAAACGGAAAACTGTTGATATAATTGATAAACAGTTACCGTCTTAAGTCCTGCCGAAAATTTCAAAAATAAAAAAATTGAAAAACCGCCTCTAATTTTAGTATATTTGCCGACCAAAAAATCCCAAGACTATGAAAATACTAAACCAACTCAACGACGCACAGCGTCAAGCTGTTGAATATAATTCCGGACCGCATATGATTGTAGCAGGTGCCGGATCCGGAAAAACACGTGTTTTGATGCATAAAATAGCTTTTTTAATTGATAAAGGATTGGATCCCTCCGAAATTCTTGCCTTAACATTTACTAATAAAGCAGCAAAAGAAATGAAAGAAAGGATTAAAGGACTCATTGGTAAAAAGGCAGAAAGCCTTTGGATGGGAACCTTCCACTCAATATTTGCGCGGGTGTTAAAAGTAGAATCTGATAAACTTAATTATAAATCTAATTTTTCGATTTATGATAGGGAAGATTCACAATCACTTGTAAGTAATATCATGTCGAATCTTAACATTAATCTTGAAAACCTTTCTCCGAATGGAGTTCAACATAAAATAAGTTACTTAAAGAATCAGATGGTGACACCGGAAGAGTATTTAAAACATTTAGCAACTACACCATCAGATAAAAAAGTTGGCGAGATATATATAGAATACAATAAAAGGTTATTTGAAAATAATGCAATGGATTTTGATGACCTTCTTCTCAAACCGATCGAACTCTTTGAGAATAACGAAAAAATTCTAAACAAATACAAAAAGATGTTTAAATATATCTTGGTAGATGAATATCAGGATACAAATAAAGCTCAGTATGAACTTTTGAAAATGTTAAGTCCTCTTAAAGACAAGGTTTGTGTTGTTGGAGATGATGCGCAGAGTATTTATAGCTGGCGCGGCGCAGAAATAAAAAATATGCTCAACTTTAAAAAAGATTTTAAGGGATCAAAAATATTCCGACTTGAACAGAATTATCGTTCCACCAAGATGATTTTAATGGCCGCTGATTCAGTAATAAAAAATAATGTTGGACAAATTCCCAAAACACTTTGGACAAATAACAATGACGGTGAAGAACTTACAATATTAAAAGCTTCTGATGAAAAGGACGAGGGATTCCAAATAGCAAAAAGAATTAAGAAAGAAATATCCACTCGGAAATTGTCATTGAATGATATAGCAATTTTCTACAGAATAAATTCTCAATCACGCTCGCTTGAAGATGCATTCAGAAGAGAAAAAATTCCTTATAAAATTGTTGGCGGAGTAGAATTCTATAGAAGAAAAGAAGTGAAAGATGTTTTAGCATATTTAAGGATGTTATCAAATCAAAATGATGAAGAAAGTTTACTTCGTATAATGAATTTTCCTCAACGTGGGATTGGTAATACATCTATTTCTAAAATGATTGCGTTTGCCCGTAAACTGGAAATTTCGTTATTCACAACTATGTCCAGAGTATTTGAGGTCATAGAAGTGAAAGAGAGAATTCAAAAAAATGTTAAACAATTCAAACTTCTTTTAGATAAGTATATTGATCTTAAAAATAAATTATCAATAGGTGAATTAACCGCAGCTTTAGTTGATGAACTCGGCATTCTAAAAATTTACAAAGAAGAAGGTACTCAAGAATCAATGTCGAGATATGATAATATTCAAGAATTAGTTTCTGCGGTTCAAGATTACAGCAAATCAAATCCGGATTCTTCACTTGATGATTTTCTCTCTGAAGTTTCGTTAATAGCCGGTGTTGATCAATACGATGAAAAAGTAAATTCCGTAACAATGATGACAATACATAGTGCTAAGGGATTGGAGTTCCCGGTTGTTTTTGTTACAGGATGCGAAGAAGATATTTTCCCGCTTAGTCAGAAATTTGATAACGATTCAAAGTTGGAAGAAGAAAGAAGATTATTCTATGTGGCAGTAACCCGTGCTAAAGAAAAAGTATTTGTAAGTTATGCTCGTTCAAGATACCGCTTCGGTGAAGTTGCTTATCAAAGTAAATCCAGATTTTTGGATGAATTAGATGAATCCACTTACGAAGAGATGAACGGTGCTAGCGGTAGAAAAGCCGGGAGGAAGAAAAAAACTTATTACGATGAATATTATCAGGGGAGTTACGATGAGTATGATCAAGAAAGACGTTCGCTTCGAGTAGGAAGCCGGGTAACTCATTCGGTATTTGGAATGGGGAAAATATTACAAATAACCGGTGTTGGAGATATGCAGAGAGTAACGATTAGTTTTGAGGAGTTTGGGCCGAAGCAATTGCTAACAAAGTTTGCTAATCTTAAACTAGTATAACGGTATATCAAATAAATATTTAATTGGAGATTTAACAATGAAACTTGGTGTATTAACAGGTGGTGGTGACTGTCCCGGATTAAATGCGGTAATTAGAGCGGTTGTTAGAAAGGCACTGCAATCCAATTATGAAATAATTGGAATCAAAGAAGGTTGGAAAGGATTATTAGAAAAAAAATATATTAAACTTGACCGTGAATCAATCTCAGGAATTTTACATCGCGGAGGAACAATTCTAGGTACTTCAAGAACAAATATTTATAAAGAGAAAGATGGAGAAGCAACAGTAATAAAGAATATGCTTGAAGCACATATAGATGCTATTGTTGCAATTGGTGGAGAAGATACTTTGGGAGTTGCATCAAAATTATTTAAAGCCGGTGTTCATGTAATAGGTGTTCCTAAAACAATTGATAATGATTTAAACGCAACAGACTTTACATTTGGATTTGACACTGCAGTTAATGTAGCGACTGAAGCTATAGATCGTCTTCATACCACAGCAGAATCACACAATCGAGTGATGGTAGTAGAAGTAATGGGTCGTCATGCAGGATGGATTGCTGTTTATTCAGGAATTGCTGGCGGTGCTGATATTATTTTAGTACCTGAAAAACAATATGATATTGAAGAAGTATGTAATCTTTTAAAGAAACGGCATGCTACAGGAAAAAGTTTTAGTATTGTTGTCGCTTCTGAAGGAGCTGTTGCAAAAAAATCCAATAATGGTAAAGAAGGGGATATGATTATTCAAGATCAAAAATTGGATTCGTTCGGTCATGTCCGTCTCGGTGGGATTGGATATATGTTAGCTGAAGAAATTGAAAAAAGAACCGGGTTCGAAACTAGAGCCACAGTTCTTGGACATATTCAAAGAGGTGGTAGTCCAACAGCTTTTGATAGAGTATTAGCGACAAGATTTGGAGTATTTGCTGCTGAACTTGTAGAGAAGGGCCAATGGGGCCAAATGGCAGCATTAAAGGGCAATGAGATTGTTGCCGTCAGCCTTGCTGAGGCAACCGGACAGTTAAAAACTGTTGATCTTGAGTTATTAAAAGTAGCAGGTACTTTTTTCGGTTGATTTTATATTGACAATAACAATTACACTAATTATATTGCTATTGTTTCCAGCCGAAACAACAAATTCTAGTTCTATTTTATGTCCCTTGCTCGCAGGGGTAACTTTATTATGAAAGAGAGTTTTGTTTCATAGAAGTCAATTAATTTTCTCCAGCCACAGCCGAAAGAAAATACAGCCGAATTATTAACAGCCGAGTTGTAAAATAATTTTATAACTCACAGAGAGGGTGCTTATGAAAAACAAATTAACAATTTTTGCAATTATAACGTTAATGGGTTTTAACGTTTTATTTGCACAAGTTCCCGCTGCGCCTGTTGCTTCAGCGGCAACTTCAGTAACTGCTACTTCCTTTACAGCAAATTGGGCTTCGGGTGGTGGTGCAGCAGAAACAGCTTATTATCTTGATGTTTCTACAAGCAGTAGCTTCGCCTCATTTGTATCCGGATATAACAATTTAAATGTTGGTCTTGTAACTTCATTTAATGTTACCGGACTTACAGCTGGTCCTACATACTACTATCGTGTTAGAGGATTTAACGGAAGCGGAAGCAGCACACATTCAAACACAATTACGGTTGCAGGTATTCCTGTTGCAACAGCAGCCACATCTATTACTAATGCTGGTTTCACTGCAAATTGGAATGCTGTAGCTGGTGCCGTTACTTATACATTAACGGTTCCTGGAGCTCCAGGAAGTCCTTTCACATTAATAGCTGGTACATCACAAGCGGTTGCAGGTTTAACTGCTGGAACAGCCTATACATATTCTGTGCAAGCGGTAAGTGGAAGTACAAGCAGTGCTTCAAATACAATTAATGTAACAACAATTCCACCTAATCCAGTTTCAGCCGCAGCTACAAATGTTGCAGGTACAAGTTTTTCTGCAAATTGGGCCGCTTCTACAGGTGCAACAGGATATTATTTAGATGTTGCTACTGATGCGGGTTTCACAACATTTGTTACTGGATTCAATAACTTAGCTATTGGAGCTGTGACTACTTATTCAGTTACAGGTTTATCAGCTAATACACCTTATTGGTATCGTGTTCGTGCTTTTAATAGCGGCGGGACAAGTGGAAATTCCGGATCTCAAACTACAACTACTGGCCCACTTGCAAATGCTGCGACTCTAATAACACAGACATCGTTTCAGGCTAATTGGGCTGTTGCTGCTGCAAATAATTATTTAGAAGTTTCAACTTCACCAACCTTTGCTGGTAACATAGGAGCCCCATATGATGGTTTAACCGATGAAGGTGCAGTTTCGACATTCCCTGTAAGCGGACTTACAGCCGGAACAACCTATTATTATAGGGTCAGTACTGCAGCTGCTACACCACCATATTCTAATACTATTACTGTGCTAACAGTACCTGCTGCACCTGTTTCAGCAGCAGCTTCAAATATTGCTGGTACTAGTTTCTCAGCGAATTGGGCAGCTTCAACCGGTGCAACAGGATATTATTTAGATGTTGCAACAGATGTTGGTTTTACAACATTTGTTACCGGGTTTAATAATTTAAATGTGGGTAACGTTACAACTTATACTGTAACCGGTTTAACAATCACTACTCCATATTGGTATCGTGTTCGTGCTTACAATGCTAGCGGTACAAGTGGAAATTCTGGATCACAAAATCCTACCACTGGTCCGACCCCACCTACCATTGGCGTTAGTCCGGCAAATTATGCTGTTGGTGTAACAATACTTCCAACTTTCAACTGGTCTGTTGGAACAAATTTTGAATTCCAACTTGATGACAATAGTGATTTCAATTCACCGTTAGTTACCTATGCTGGTACGAATACATCATATACTTTCACATATACTACAACTGCATCTGTGGTACTTGCTAATGGCACTACTTATTATTGGAGAGTACGAAGTACTGACGCGCCAAATAGCGATTGGACAGCAACAAGAGAATTTACAACGGTCAATGCTGCTAAACCATATATAAATCCTGTAATATCAGGAGTAACGACAGCATTTATATCATGGCATCCGGTACCATTTTCTTCAGGTTTATATTATGATCTTTTATGGTCTACTAGTGCAAACATGAGTGGTTATACAACAGTTGCAAGATTAGATACAACTACTTATACATTAACAGGATTAACACAAGGCACTACATATTATATTCAAGTACGTGCTAAGAACACTGCAGGAACTGTTATAATTGCATACTCAACAGTAACTGCTGGTTTCACACCGTTAGGACCACCAATACCTTATAGATCTTATCCAATTGATGGTGCAATAAGTTATGCTTTAAAGCCGACTTTTTTCTGGTACATCAAAGGGAACGAACCATTTCTCGATTATGAAATTCGGTACAGAGATTTCACAGCTGCTGAAGCTTATCCTGGTGCCCCGCAAATAACATCAACATCAAACCATACTTATAAAACTTTACTAGTTGATCTTATAGCTGGTCATACATATTACTGGCAAGTAAGATCCAAGATAGGCGGTCAATATTCTAATTGGTCAACTGCAGGTGATTCGTCTTTTGTAATGTATACTAGTTTAGCTGGCGCCCCGGTTATTCCTTATACTGCTTGGCCAAGTGGCGGATCTACTGTTTATGTTAATCCACCAACTTTCTATTATTACATTGATGTTTACGCAACAGGGCTAGAATTTCAAGTTGAATATTCTTCAAGTTCTGCTGTTGATGGCGGAGGTAATTTTACAACTTCACCAGTAATTTTAGGTTGGTCTTCTAGCTTATTCGCTGAAGGAACAGCTTCATTAATTCCGAATACAACATATTATTGGCATGTAAGATCAAGATTGGCAGCAAATCATGCCTCAATATCTGCATGGTCTTCAGCCGCTGATTTTACTGTTGCGAGTACAGCAAGCGGAGCCGCTACGACTCCAATTCCATCAACTCCTGTGGGAGGACAAATTATTGATAGTCCACTTTCTGCAATAACTTTATATTGGTCAGCAGCTTCAACACAGTCGCTTGATTATGAAATTGTAATTGCACAAAGTTCGAGTGTTGACGGAGTAGGCAAGTTAAATCATCCTCTAGCAACTTCTTCAGGATGGGCTGTTACGGATCCTACAAATTCAATATTAGTAACTGCAATACCATATACAGTAACTCCTGGTGCAACATATTACTGGCAGGTAAGATCGAGATTATCTGCAAATACTGCTATTATGTCTCCTTGGTCTATGGTAGCTAGTTTTTCAACCGCCGCTGGGTCATCATCTGTAGTTCCTCTTGTAATTACACCAAACTACTTACAGCCGATAAATACTTCCTCCGCAATTTTAAGTTGGAGAATTCCTGTTCCATCTGAATCACATCTAAAATATGATGTTCAGTATTCTAAGAATGCGGATTTCAGTAATTCGGTATTAAGAACAAATATAGATGAACCGGTAGCGCAAGTAACCGGATTAGAACCAAATTCAGTTTACTATTGGAGAGTATTATCTAAAAACGATAATGGTTCTGTTTCAAATTTTTCTTCAACTGGAACTTTTAAGACTGGCAATGTTACCGCAGTTGATGAAAGGCAAGTATTACCAACAACTTTTGAGTTATCACAGAATTATCCTAATCCGTTTAATCCAACAACAAAGATTACTTATACTCTTCCGCAGAATTCTTTCGTAAGCCTTAAAGTTTACGATATGCTTGGACGAGAAGTAAAATCTCTAGTTAATAATGAGATGTTAGCAGGTAATCATAGTGTAGATTGGAATGGAGAGAATAATTCAGGTTTCAAAGTATCGAGCGGAACTTACATTTATAGAATAACCGCTGGGAATTTTGTTTCCGTAAAGAAAATGATATTAATTAAATAATTAAAAAAATATTTAATAACTCAAAAGTTTACGAGGTTAATATGAAAAAGTTAAGCGCATCAATCTTCTTCCTGGTTATAATAGCAGTAATCGGGCTTGCTCTTTATGCATGCCACCAGGCTTATTTTGCATAACTCTAATTGATTTTTAATTAGAAGTACTAAATTATGAAAGGTCATTCCGGAATATCGGGATGACCTTTCTGCTTTAAGCCGATTGGTACTTTCGTTTTTTCCCCTCGCTAACATTTTACAACATTTATTAATTGACGGGCCTAGAAGTTTAGTTAGTGAAGTATATGATGTTTAATTTTGTAAGTCATTTCATTATATTTTCGCGTAAAAAAATTGGAGAAGATTATGCCGAAGAATTATGTCTCTAACAAAGATGAAACAATTAGATTGTTTGAGAATGATTTTTTGGAAGCTTTGTCGAGAGTTCATTGGACAGTTCCCTTATGGTTGTTCATACCAATTATTTCATTTTTATTATTCCGTGGTTTTTACATTTACAATATGTCAATATCCAATACTTTGTTGTTAATATTAGCCGGAATATTTGTTTGGACATTCACAGAATATTTTCTGCATAGATTTGTTTTCCATTATATGCCGAAGAGTGCATTTGGGAAGAGAATCCATTTCCTAATTCATGGCATACATCATGATTATCCAAAGGATTCGAAAAGATTAGTAATGCCGCCATCAGTAAGTCTTCCACTTGCCGCATTATTTTTTATATTGTTTGACTCTATAATGAATAATGAGTATGTACTTCCATTCTTTGCGGGATTTTTGATTGGATATTTATTTTATGATATAACTCATTATGCAATTCATCACTTTAATATGCATAACAGATTTTGGCTGGCTATAAAAAATCATCATTCAAAACATCATTATCAAAATCCGGGTTTAGGATATGGAGTTAGTCAACCTACTTGGGACTATGTCTTCAGGACTACATTTCCGGAAAAAGAAAGTATGAGCGAGCCGCTTGAGTAAAATATATTTTTGTTCATTAAATCCTTTTCAGCCAAAAAAAAATTATCCAACTGAATAATAAGGACAGCAATTGAAATCTTTCCGTGTTTCGATAATACTTAGTATGGTAATTATTTTTTTTCTTCCAAGCTGTACATTAAACCTAAAAGCAGAGCCGGAAATATTTATAAGATTTAATCAGGTAGGTTATCAACCAAACGATATAAAAATGGCTGTAATACTTTCTAATAATAAGTTAGAAGGAAAATCCATCTATATTTATAATAAAAAAAGAAATGAAAAAATCTTTGAAATAAATTTAGGAAATAGCCTTGGTGAATATGGAAATTTCCCTTTTACTTATAGGGTAGATTTCAGCTCAGTTAAATCTGCCGGAGAATACTATTTTAAATTTGCGCAGCAGAATTCTTATATATTCAGAATAAATGAAAATATTTATAATGGATTAGCCGATTCTCTTCTTCAATTTTTCCGGGTTCAAAGATGCGGGTATACAGATCCATTCTTACATAAAGTCTGCCACATCTCTGATGCTACAAGTATTATTGATGGGCAAAAAGTAATTCCAAAAACGATAGATGTAACCGGCGGCTGGCACGATGCGGGGGATTATGTAAAATTTTTAAATACAACTGCAGTTGCAACTTACCTATTATTGTTTTCCTATGATTTTGACCCTGTTAAATTCGGATTCGATTCAAACAAAAATGGAACGCCTGATATCTTAGAAGAAGCAAAAATCGGTTTGGATTGGATGCTTCGAAGTTACTATGCGAAAGATAAATTAGTTACACAAGTTCAAGATTTACGAGATCATGATGTTGGTTGGCGTTTACCCGAAGAAGATGCTCTTGGATTTGACCGTCCAGCTTTTGTTGGAATGGGAAAAAATCTGATTGGAATTTATTCTGCAACTATGGCCCTAGCTTCACGAATATGGGATAATAAATTTCACTTTCCGGAATTCTCCAAGAAGTGCTTAACAGTTGCAGAAAATATTTATTCGATTAGAAACCAAGTTCAGGATGTTGACAGCAGTGGCAGTGGAATGTATCTAGATAAAAATTATGAAGGGAAACTTGCACTTGGTGCTGTTGAACTTTATATGACAACTTTTAAAACAAATTATTTAAATGATGCAACAACTCTGGCAGATCAAGCCGGTTCCGATTTCTGGTGGAGCTGGGGCAATTTGAATTCTCTTGCGCATTACAGATTGGCAAAATTTATTCCACGATTTGCTGATTTTATTGTAAAAAATTTAGAAATGTTTAATAAAAAAATGAAACAAAATTTATTTGAAAAAGGTACTGACTTAACTTGGGGGACGAATGTTACTTTATTAGGAATAACTTTACAAAATATTCTTTATAAAAAATTAACAAATGATTCCAAATACGATTCTCTTGCATTATCTCAGAGAGATTATATCCTGGGGAAAAATCCATGGGGGATAAGTTTTATATCGGGATTTGGTAAGAATTACACGAAAAATTTTCATCACCAGATTTCTTTTTTGAAAAAGAAATTGCCTGGCGGCTTTTCTGCCGGTCCTGCAACAAAAAATTTTGTTGATAAAGCAAAAATCAGTTATGATAAGCCGGATTTATATTTGAAGTTCCAGACAGATAATGACTATTACAGAGACGATAGGATGGATTATATAACAAATGAGCCCACAATAACAGGAAATGCAACAGCTCTATTTGTTATGGGAAATATGGTTTCTGGAAATAAATAACTCAGTGTTTTATTTTGATGCACACAATTCACTTTTCTCACTATTAGATTCTCAGTGTATTAAAAATTAACATTTTAAGCTGAAAAATCGATTTTCTATGGCATAGGAGTTGGCTTAAGTTCGATGAATAAAATATAAAAAAGGTCAGAAATGATAAATTCTATACGACGAATCCCCTCAGGATTTTCCTTTATTGATAAAAACTGGGGTGGAATCTATAGAGGCGGAAGCTACTTATTGATAGGACCTCGAAAATCAGGTAGAACATTATTAGGTCTACAATTTGCACTCGAAGCTGCAAAATCTTCCGAGGTATGTTTATATTTTACATTAATGCGTCCGAAAGATTTAATGATTCAAGCCGCATCATTAAATTTTGATATACAGTCATATATGAATCAGAATCTTTTGATAGTAGTGCGTGTTCTTCCACCTAATAACGTTTATGAAATGTATAATCCCGATGATTATCTTGTTGAATATATTAATGATATTATTACTGTTGTTGATCAGTACAATCCAACGAGAATTATATTTGACGAATTAACTCCCTTTGTGGGGTTTAAGAATCAAAATTATTTAAGAGATTCATTTGTTAGAACTTTGGAAACAATTGAAGAAAAAAATATAACAAGTTTATTCTTAATTAGTGAACCAGCAACCCCAAAAGCACAATCCATAATTGATGGTTTATCTGAACATGTTACTGCTACAATTCAACTGAAAAAAGAAACATCAGAAAAAGGGGACCGTTTTCAAAACGGAATAGTTACTATAATTCCAAATGTTGGGCATACTGAAGGTCAATTTAGCGCTGCATATAAAATAGAACCATATAAAGGTGTTACAACAGAATTTACTCCCGCAACGTTTGTTACCGAAGAATTGCCGAGTATGCCTAAAAGTAGAAACTTTAACAAACCTACACGGATAGATATTCCATCTGAACCATATGCATTTTCAAACATTTATAATTATAACGATTTTCTCCTGATACTTAATAATCAAATTGCATTGTATAAAAGTACGGGGCAATCGTTTAATTTGATCTCATTCAAATTAGATCCTGCAGCTCAGATGAGAGGATTATTGAGTGTTCATCAATTACAAAATACAATACGACTCTCTACCAGTAAAAAAGATAAGATCTGTGTTGTCGAAAATAAAGTTATTGTTTTATTAGTTAGGGGTAGCTTAAAAAGCGCTATTGATCTTATGGCAACTATTCAAAACAATTTGCCAAGTCACGATCAAAATTATATTAATGCAGTTTTAGAGTATATTTCCATATATAATTTAGAGGTTGATGATCGGATTGATAACGCAGAAACAATGATGGAGTATGTCATTGCTTCAGATGCTGATTCGCCGCAGAGTTATCAGCCGCTCAATAAATATATTGGGTGATGAACAAACACATAAAAATATTTTTTTTATTTTTATTTATTATCACTCTTCCTATTCTTTCTCAAAACAAGTATGAAGCACTAAAACGTCAAGCAGTTATCTTGATGTCTGCAGGAAGATATAGCGAAGCAATTGATCAATTAAATAAATATATAGCAGCAAATCCGCGTGAAGCCGATGGATATCATAAACGAGGATTATGCTACGAACAAAGACCAGAGTATCAATACTCTGTTCTTGATTTACGCCGCGCAGTAAGATTGGATCCTAAAAATTCCGAAATCAAAAAAGATCTTGACCGTGTAATTGGAATTTGGCACAAACAACTTTATCAAAAGATAGATGGTCACACGCGCGATATTGCAATAGATCCTAATAATGCATTTAGCTATTTAGAAATTGGAAAATCCTACCGTTGGTTGGAAGAGTGGCGAAAGGCAGAAATTTGGTACGATGAGTATTTAAAACGTGATGATAATGCTTCTGCGGATGAAATAATACGTTATACAGAAATTTTAGTTAAGACAGGATCATTAATCAAAGGAGAATTAGTTTTAAAAAAGAATACTATTCGTTATCCTGATGATTGGAGGATTTGGAGTAGATATGGATATTTTGCATTATGGTTGGGTAAATACAAAGTTGCCGAAGCAGCATTTAAAACCTCTTTAAGTTTCAAACCGTTTTTTCAGGAAGCGCAGGACGGACTTGATTTGGCGACAAACAAAGCTTACTTAATTCAGGAAAATCCGCGTGCACAGGAACAAGTAAAGTATCAAAATCCAATTGACAAATTTTATCTTCTGTTAGACAAAGATCCCGAAAATGACCCGATTCGATTTGATCTTATCAACGAGCTGATAGCAAAAAATCGGTATGAAGAGGCGTATCAACAATTACAATATCTAAAACCAAAACATAATGATGAAGATCAGTTCAAACAGATTTGGAAAACCGTAACTGATTACCGTGATACAACGTTTAATAAAAATGTTGAACGATATACAGCAACAATAAAAGAAAATCCCTCCGATAAAGAAGCTGTTATGAAATTAGCAGAATCTTACGCAAGTCTTTTTTATTATGATAGTGCCATCGAAGTGTTAAATGAATATCTTCAGGATTTACCTGAAGATCAGGATCTCGATGCACGTTTTAAATATGCTCAATACTCTGCTTGGAACTATGAATGGGCAAAGGCAGTTGAACAAATAGACAAGTTACTTAAGGCAGATCCCAATAATTTGGATTATCAACTTTTGCGTGGACAAATTTGTGTATGGACAGTACAAGATCTTGATCTTGCTGAAAGATATTTACTAAACGTTTATGATGTGAGACCACAAGATTTAAATTTGTTATTGGCGCTTACATCGCTTTATTCCTGGAAAGGAAATTTGCGAGAGGCTGGAAAATATCTTGATTCTGCCAAACAGATAGCTCCAAATAGTCCCGAAGTTGAAAAAGTACAAAACAATTATGAAATTCAACAAGCAGCTAGTGAAGGACAAAAAGTTTTTGTAATAAAGAACCAGGCGATAAGACTTAGTGAGCAGGGTAGATGTGAAGAGGCATTAGCAAAGTATGATGAATTTCGTTCTAAACGAACTGAGTTAAGCCGTGATGAGATGATTGAATATGCTGCAATTGCTTCGTGTGCAAAAGAATATTCCTTAGCGATTGAATATTATGATAAAGTATTAAGTGATCAATATGATTACAAGATTGCTCTTTATAGAGCTAAAAATTATTATCTCAAACAGGATACTACTAAAGCATTAGCGGAACTGGAAAATATTAGCGAATCAAACCCTGAAGATGATGAAGCAAGACTTATTTTGGCCGATACTTATGCAATGACAAATCAACTTGATAGATCGGAATTAATTTATCGTGAACTAAAATCAAAAACAAAAAATGATTTACAACAACAAGAATTAATTAATCAAAGAATAGTTTTTTTAGGTAAATATTATGCTAAGAATAAAAATTTTGATAAGGCTGAACAAATTTTTGAAGAGATGGATAAAGAAATTACAAATCCGGATACAAGGAAAGACTTACATAACTGTCAATTATTCTTAGGTGATTCGTATGTAATAGCAGGGAGTTATGGGGATGCAAGAAATATTTATGAAGATTTATTAAATAAAACCATGGATACATCGGAAGTTAGAATTGTTAAAGAGAGAATTAGTTGGCTGCCTCAGACTGGATTAAGCAGCGGCTTATCAAGTTTAGGAAATTTCTTTTCTTCTTTTCTTCCAACAACAATGGGATTAACGCCGTTTTCAACTTATTATAGCGACAACCAAAACTTTAGATTATATAATTACGGTATGAGGTTAAATCTTGGTTTTATAGGATTCCTCTCAATAGGAGCCTCATGGTCTAAGACTAATTTAGATAATCCTATTAATAGTAGAAACTTTACTCAATTTAAGGGAACAACAGAAATATTATTGCTCAAGAACTTAAACTTATCCGGCAATTACGGTGTACTGAATATATCTGGAGAGTCTGAAAGACGAATTGGCGATATATCACTTCGATATGAAAACGAAAATGATTTTTCAGTCGCGTTTTCATTTGAAAACAATGATGCCCGCACAATTCTCTATTATCATAATCTTATGAACATCCGATTGAACGCTAATTATTTTCGATTTAGTGGATTGTATAATTATAATCATATTTACGGTATATCCGGCTTTTATAATTATTTCAGTTTTGGTGATAATAATGAAGGTAATGATATTCAATTTCGGTTAGGAAGGAAATTGATTTCTAATGGTTTTTTTGGTTATGAATTTTATTTCTCTGATTACGCTTTTATTTCAGCATCATATTACTCACCACAAAATTTTGTTTCACACAGCATTTGGGGAGAACTTAATTGGGAATTTAAAAAACTAAAATTGAAAGCAAGCGGTAAAATCGGATACGTACCTAAAGTTGATTTTATTGTTAATGAAATATTTGGTGAAGCGGTTTATAATCCAACATTAAGGTTAACCATAACTGTTCATTTAGGAATAGGGAATAGTGTTCGATATGATTCAAGTTACAAAAATTTTATAGCTTCTATCTTTGCTTTATGGGGTATTTATTAAACCCATCAGTAAAGAATTTCACATATTAAGTTGTACGGATTATTCTCTCTCAAATTTTTCTTTTCCCAGTTTCCTTAATTAGAATGAATTTATGGATTTCCCCTACATTCTTTCTTTAAGGTTTATGATTAACTTATTTTGTTGCAATAGGTTATAAAAAAAATTATATTCCATTTAGATTTGTTCATAATTGAGCCAAAAAACTATTTTGTATGATGTTGGGACAGCATCAACTTGTTGTTCACTTGAAAAATTGGTTTAATAAGCATTAATCATGGCATTCATATTGTTTAACTATATTGTTAATAATAGATGTTTGTGAGTGAATAATAACAATCAAAAATATCAAATAGCTCTTGATAACAGAGAGCTAAAGCCCCCGAAGAGAAATCTTGGTACAGAAAAATTAAGAGTGATTTTCTTATCAGGTATTTTTTCTATTTTCTTAATAATCACAATCATTCTAACTCTACCTCTTACTGTATTAACTTGGAGTGGATTGTTTGTTTATGCCTCTATTGTTTCACTTGTGATTTTCTTATTTATTTTATTGATACGATATTTTGCAACGTTATTCATGGCTTATTTTTATGTCACAAGATATACCGTTCAGGAAAAAGAAGGATTTTACCCTTTCATCTCTATAATTGTCCCGGTTTATAATGAAGGAATAGTTTTACAGAATTCTATCGAATCTTTACTTGATATAAATTATCCGAACTATGAAATAATTATTGTTAATGACGGTTCGACTGATGATACTGCATCTATAGCTGAAGAACTTGTCGGTCATCAAAAAGGTAGAAATGGATTAGTTAAAATATCCTTGATCAATAAACCAAATGGAGGTAAGGCAAAAGCACTTAATGCTGGTATACAATATTCAGAAGCTCAATTTGTATTATGTATGGATGGTGATTCCCAGTTAACACCGAATTCATTGCGGATGGGAATACGGCATTTTATTGATCCAGTTGTTGGAGCAGTTGCCGGAAATGTAAAAGTTCAAAATAGAAAGCATTTATTGACTGATCTTCAGGCACTTGAATATTTAGAAGGATTAAATATGCCGAGAAGCTCTCAGGGTTTTCTTCAAATGGTTAACATTATACCGGGGCCGATTGGTTTGTTTAGAAAGACAGCATTACGCGATGCAGGTTTTTATTCAAGCGATACATTTGCTGAAGATGCAGATATAACTTTGAAAATCCTTGCACAAAATTGGAAAATCGTTTATGAACCAAATGCGATAGCATATACTGAAGCGCCAATTTCAATTTATCAATTATTGAAACAAAGATATAGATGGACGCGAGGTATATTACAAGCTATTAGAAAACATAAACGTCATTTAATCAATCCAACTGTAAATTTTAACAACAGTATAATTTTATGGCAAATGTTTTATGAAGCTCTAATTTGGCCTGCAATGAATATTTTTGTAAATCTTTACTTTATTATTGTAGCTTTATTTTATGGATTATCAAGTTTTATTTTTCTATGGTGGATTGGTATAGCAGTATTAGATTTAATGGCAGCTGTTTATTGCATAGCTGCTGAAAAAGAAGAATTTAGATTAGTGCCATATGCAATTATTTATCGCGTAGTATTTATTCTTCTGATTGATGTAACTAAGGCAATGGCTACAGTAGAAGAATTTCTTGGAATACGAATGGTATGGGGAAAACTCGAGCGGACCGGACTCGGAGGTTCACCTAAGACAGCAAATAATACAGCCGGTGTTAGATAAAATGATAAGACTTAGCAGAGGTTAACATGGAATTAATTCCTATACTTTCATTAATCATTTTGGTTGCAACTATCTCAACCTTTATTCTTGCTGTTGGTGCTTATATACTATACAAGGTTAGGGAACGTAAAGGTATATCAGCTCAAGCCGCACAGCCTTCTGCAATTCCTGCTGAACTTGTTGCCCCTGCACCTTTAATGCAAGAGCAAAGAATCATAACTCCTGAGAGAAGAACATTCGAGCCACAAACTCCACAACAGGAGTACGGTCATGAATATCAACGTCAACCTTCATATTATACACCTCAAGAAGAACAATCACGCGGTCCGGAATTAAAACCTACATTTGTAGGTTCAGCCCCTACTTATGATCAGAGAAGGACTAGTGACAATCTTCGTACCAGCGAAGAAGAACGTTCGGCAAAAAGTTCTAAGAAAAAATATATGCGTTATACAAATGAAGGTTATGAAGATCCAACTCAGCAAGAACGTAAAAAAGAGGATAATCTAAGGTGGCGGTAAGAGAAGCCAAAGGACTTAAGGTTAATTATCTAATTATTTTTTTAAGCGGATCAATATTACTTATTACCGCTTTTCTTGTTTTTTTACTCATCGTAAAAAATATATACGGTAATTACGAACTGAAAGAAATTCTACCTACAAAAAATAACCTTAAGTTTTTTTCAAATGAGAAGAAAGAAAAAGCAGGGATACTCTATTCAAAATATACCGAAATTATGCTTCCTTCCGGAAGCACATGGTTAAGAGACAATGTTGATACATGGAAAAAATTTATTAAAAATTCCAAATTAGATTATGATATTATTTCCGATCAGGCTATTGAATTAGGCGAACACTTTAATTATAAAATGATCGTCCTTCCGGGTTCTAAATCATTGTCCGACAAAGAAATTATGCAATTGAAACGTTATGTAGAAAATGGCGGCAGCTTGTTTGTTACCGGTGGCCCGGCAACATATTCAGATGAAGGCAAATGGAGAGGATGGGATTTTTTCAAAGAAGTTTTTGGGATGAACTTTAACAGAGAAATCAAACCGGAAGAATCATATAAAGTTCACACACTGCGAGGCAATTTACCGCTAACTGCACAAATTCCAACCGGATATGCACTCAAGATTGCTACATGGGATAGACCAATTTATGCAGAAGTTTTAGAACCACGAACAACACAAGTTAGTTTCTGGTATGACTTCAGAAGGGAAGCAGGGCTTGTTCGAGAAGAAATTCAGAAGAGTGCCGGCATTGCTTACGGCAGTTATGGCAAAGGAAGATTTGTTTGGTTTGGTTTTGAATTGAATTCAGTTCTGGGTGTTCAAAAGGATTATATCTATTTTGAAAAACTTTTCAATAATTCTGTTAACTGGCTTATTTATCAGCCTACGGCATTCATAAATGATTGGCCGACTTCTTATGATGCTGCTATGATTATAGTTCCGACAATAAAAGAACAACCTCAAAATATTAATTATTTCGGGAATGTATTTAATCTAACTCATCTTCCAACAACTGTTTTTGTTGATCCAATGCTTGCTAAACAAAATCCCGGATTGTTAAAATCAATTGCTCAAAAAGGTGATCTAGGAGCTATAGTTGATATTGGCTTTCTTGAATCTGCAGATGATACAGTGAATAAACTTTATAGCAAAGAAGTTCAACATTCAACTTTAAAATTCGCAGCTGATACATTAAAGAAAGTATCTGGAAAAACTGTAAAAGCATTAATGCCGTTAAATGGTTATTACGATGACAACACATTACAATCTATGACACAGTTAAATTATACTTACTTGGTTACAGATTCATTAACGGACCGCTCCGTTCCTGAAATACGTATCAGAAATAACAAACCCATAATGATTATTACAAAAACAGCCCGCGATGATTATGAAGTTGTTCGAAATTATGGATTGGTAAATCCTGCTTATCAAAGATATACTTATGAAGAAGATGTAGACCGTGTGTTATTTGAAGGTGGACTTTATGTATTTAAGGTTCATACAGAGTATCAACTTCAACCGCAATATTCCTCTGTTATAAAAGACATAGTTAATTATGCAAAGAGTAAAAAAATGTGGGTCACTTCACTTCAAGAATTGGAAAATTGGTGGGTACACCGTATTGGTGTGGAAGTCCGTTATGAATCAAGAAGTAAAAGAAGAATTGCTGTTGAACTAAACAATCCGCGTGATGAAAAGGCATTCGACTTAATTGTGCAGGTAAATTTTAATAAAAGAGTAAGAAATGTTACCGTGTCTTCTGATATTATCAATACGAAGATTCCTAAATATAAGTTAGATAGTGATTCTAAAACTATTTTTTTCTATTTAGATAAAATGGAAGCACATGAAACACGTTCGTTATTAATAGATTTTGATAACGTTGACAGTTAAAAATAAAATTTATTTCATCACAGATAAGAAATTTTTGAAATTGTAATGGCACTTTTCACCCTAGAAATAAAAGGGATTACCAGCCAAGAAAGCTTGCCAATATTTTTTAAGAGAATTATCATTTTTTATATATTTACAGCAGTATTAGTATCATAAAAAGTCTAATCATTTTTAATATTAATTATAAAAACTGACATCCATTTATTAAATTGAATACTGTAAAAAGATCTTTAACAGAGAAATAATGCAATCAGTCAGCTATATAAGAAAATTTGCTAAAACTATTCTTTTCTTGCTTTTAGCAATTACATTCGGTTGTGTTGAATCAATCACTGATACACAAACTTCAACAACACCAACGATAAGTATCAATAATCCTATAACTGGTGATACAGTTAATGTTGGAAAAAATACAATTAATTATCAAGCCGCTGATGGTGCTAGTGGAACAGGTCTTTCGTTTTATGAGTTGTATGTAAATAAAGTGTTTGTAAAAAGATATAATCAGAATACTGATGGATCAAATCCAATAATCTATCTTGAAGTAGATTCGACTTTGCTTCACACCCACATTAACTATTCTGTTAAAGTTTATAATACAACTGGCAAATCCAAAGAAAGTAAATTGCAAGAAAATATTTATGTGAAAGAAAAAATACCCAACATGCCGACTAATCTTTTGTTAACCAGGCTTAATGATTTTACCATTACTCTTAAATGGGATGATAATTCAAGGAACGAAACGGGGTATGAATTGTGGAGAAAAGATATTGGTAATGGTACCGTTATTGACTATAGAATAATAAAATCACTTCCTATTAATACAATCAGTACAACTGATGGTAGTTTATCCCCGTATATAGATTACTATTATAAAGTTAGAGCTATTAACGAATCCGGCCCTTCTAATTTTAGTAATGAGATAAATACAAGCAGTATACCAGGCGGTCCATGGAATTTAAAAGTTGAAGCAACTGGTACAAGTCTGGTAAAATTAACCTGGATTGATTTTGCTTCTAATGAACAAGGATTTCAAATAGAAAGAACTGACCCAAGTACAAATAATTTTAAAGTATTGGCAATTACCGGCCCCAACACAACAGAATACATTGATAATACCGTAGCTGCCAGCAGTTCTTATAAATACCGTGTAGCATTTTTCACTCAAACAACACTGAGCGGTTATTCCAATGAAGTATCAATATCTACATTTTATACTGATGTAGCTGCACCGACAAACTTAACTGCAGTCCTTGTTGCCGGACCAGGAGTAAAGTTAACTTGGAATGATAATAGTAAGAACCTTGCAAAAGGTACTGTTATAGAAAGACAAACGGGCACAACTGGTCAGTTTATTGAAATCGGATCTGTTGCAGCAGACGTTGTTGAATATACAGATCGGACAGTAAAAAATGGGACGACTTATTTTTATAAGATTAGACAGAAACTGGACAATAATGTTTATACTCCATACACCAGTGTACTTCGCGTAGATATACCTTAGTTTAATCTATGAGTACAGAAACGATAAATAGAACCCCGATAGATAGCACAGATATCTCTCCAAGTATAATTATTGATAAATCTGGGAAAGTGATTGCTTTTAGCAACGATCTTAAAAAAATATTCCCTTCGATTACACCTCAAACTAATTTCTTTGATCTTTTTGACGAAATAAAATTATTAACTCTTCAGCGAATGTTTATTGATGTAAGAAAATATAATAATACAGTTAGGGACATTGTGGATCTTGAAATAGATAAGATCAAGTATAATTTTGAAGTTGCTTTCTCACCAATGCGAAGTGAAAATAATGTTTACTTTCTAATAAATTTTAATGACGAGTCATTTGTAAAAAATAGAACTGAAACACATAAATTATGGATATCCACTTCCGAACTTGAAAAGATTGCTCATGATAAAAGAATTATTTCAGTCGTAAATAAAATTAAACTTAATTACCCGTTCTCATTTATTGAAAAAGCAAAAGTTCAAAAAGATATAAATGAACTTGATGATTATTTCTGGATTAAAGAATCTGCCGGAAAATTAGTCCTCGTAAATGATAAATATGCTGAATCATTGGGATTTAAATCCAATCAATTAGAGAACAAGAGTGAACAGGATTACCTCCCTAAATATTTAGTCAATCTTTATAAAACGGTTGATGCATACGTTATTGATTCTACCAATGCTGTAATATTTGAAGGAGTTACGACACCGATTACAAGCGGAACTAATAGAAACATTTCCATAGTAGAATTTCCTCTCTGCGATCTTGATAATAATGTAGTTGCAATTATAGGTTTTTCACAAAAGAGGGAACAGTTCCTTCAGGAATCTAAACTTGAAGTTGACGATTTTTTATTTAAGGATTTACCTTTAGCTGTTATACTAATAGATAATAATTTTAAAATTACATCATATAGTAAAGAATTTGTACGCTTATTAAATCTCAATGATAAAGTTGATTTAACATCGCTAGAACTAAATAAAATCTTTGAGAAGGAATTTATATCTCAATTCGAAAATTATTTAAAAAATGCCGATAAAATTTCCGAACTAACCATCAATTATATATTTGCAGAAAAAGCACATCTTAATACGGAAGTAAACTTTAAAAAAATTGTTCTGGATAACGGAGATTATTACGGGACACAGATTATAATAACTCAAAAACTTGATGCTGATAATCAGACAGAGTCTAAAGCAAAAATGTATGAAGCATTAATTGAACATTTGCCCGAAGCTATGTTTATCTATGATATTGAGAATCTAAAATTTCTTGACGTGAACGACGCTGCATTAAAGTTGTATGGCTACAAGCGAAACGATTTCTTAAACATGGATCTTACCGATCTTTACGCTCCTGAAGATATTCAAACTTTAATTCAAACAGGTGATAGTAAAATTGTACAAGGAAGTTACAGCGGACCTTGGAGACATAAGAAGAGCGACGGTACTTCTGTTCTAGTGGAACTGAGAAGATCATCAATTGAATTTAAGGGGAAGAAATCGCATCTAAATCTCGTTAGGAATGTTACCGAACAATCAGAGTCTAAAAAAAGAACTCAAATTTTAGAATCAGCATTTGACAACACTAGTGACCCGGTTATTATAACTGATAAAGATGGGTTTATTACTGAAATTAATGAACCGGTATCAAAGCGTTTTGGATACTCAAAAAAAGATTTGGAGACGCGTCCTTTTATTTCTCTTGTAGCTGATGATGATCGGGCTAAGATAAATAAAAATATTTTTCATTCCGGGATTTTAAAACCAACGATAATGGATGTCGAAATAAAAAAACCTTCCGGAACATTTCATAAAGCAAGTTTGATAGCAACACCGATTAAAAATTTTAACGGTGATATTGATGCATTCTCTTTAGTTATAAAACCGATTGATGAACCTGTAGTTACCAAAGATTTGAAGAAAACCCAAGAAGATTCTGTAGAAAAAATTGATCCTCCATTTCTTTCAAATGTTTTTCACGAGCTGCTAACACCTATTAATGTTATACTCGGTTTTACACAGGAGTTAGGTGAAAGTATCCAAAGTCCTAATGAAGAGCAAAAAGAAGCTGTTGATATTATTAAACAGAATCAAAAATTACTTTTACAAATAATGGATAATGCTGTTGAATACTCAACGCTTGAACAGAAAGTAGTAAAACTTAAGTCAGAACATATCAAGTTTGTAGATATTCTGAATGAACTAAAAGAAAATTCTAAGAAAACAGCCGAAGATAAAAAAGTTGAACTTTCGTACGGTAAGATTTCTTCTTCGCTCGAAGTCGAATCTGATCGGCAGAAAATCGTTTCATTATTGAGTTTGTTCATAAAGTTTGCAATTCAGATTACAAAAGAAGAAAAAATATTTCTTTCAGCCTCGGTTTATCAGGATGATTTCTGCGCTGTAGGTATAAAGGACACTGCTAAAGCGATCACTCCATTTTTATTAAAAGCGTTTAATGATATTTTCTCGGAAGATGAGAATATGAGTAGAAGAAATTACGGATTCTCGCGCTTTTCTGTAAAACTCGCAAAAAAATTGATTGATTTATTATCAATCAAGAAAGAAACAATTACAAAGGATGCTGATCCTGTTGAATTCGCACTTGTAATACCATTGAAGTTCGTTATAAATGACAAGAAAAAATTAGAAGTGGAAACCGTTCCTCAGCAAAAAGAAGTTGAGGTAAGACCTCCTCAAAAAGTTGTGGGTAAGCAATCTGAAAAAGATTCAACCACATCAGCAGTTCCAGTAGAAAAGAAAGTATTGGATCTTACACAGCTTTCATGCCTCTATTTGGAAGATCAAGTAGATTCTCAAATGCTTTTTAAGAGTCAGATGAAAGAACTAAAAAATATTGAATTCGCACCCAGTTTTGAAAGTGCATTACCTCTTCTAAAAACAAAAAAATTCGATTTCCTTGTCATGGATATTAATCTACAAGGAGAATATAACGGACTCGATGCTTTGAGAATAATTCAAAAAATGCCCGGTTATAAAAACGTTCCGGTAATTGCATCAACCGCATATTTATTACCTGGTGCCCGCGATAATTTTATTGCAGCCGGGTTCAATGATTTTGTCTCTAAACCGTTATTGAGAGATAAGCTCATTGAAGTTCTTAAAACTCTTTTTAACTGATCTACATTTCCGCTAACAACGTTTTGTAATCATAAATTATTTAGCTTGACATTTCTTCCTTTGCTTAATAGCTTGAATCATTACTGAATATTTATTTTACTGCTTATGATTTTCAAAACATTTTACAACTCACCAATCGGATTAATCGAAATAAGCGGAACGGAAAATTCTATTACATCCCTCTATTTTATAGATGAAGAGTTTAATCCCGATCTAAAACCAAATCCATATATTGAGAAATGTGTTGAACAGCTTGATGAATATTTTAACGGAAAGCGAAAAATATTTGGATTAAATCTCCAGCCGGAAGCTTCAACTTTTCAGAAAAAAGTATGGAATGAACTGCTAAAAATTCCTTATGGTGAAACAAGATCTTACATGGATATAACAAAATTACTTGGTGATCTAAAAGCGATCCGTGCTGTTGCAAATGCTAACGGGCAAAATAAAATATCGATTATAATTCCTTGTCATCGAGTAATTGGTAGTGACGGTAGTTTAACTGGTTACGGTGGGGGATTATGGCGAAAGAAATGGCTGCTCGATCATGAACAAAAATTTAGTAACACTGAAAGGCAATTAGAACTTACTTTGTAAAAAAGGTCATTGATTGTCATTTGGTCATTAGTAGTCATGATAAAAAAAGGGGGAACAATGAATCTTGAAGAATTAAATGTCTATAATTTATCTATGGAACTTGGAGACAAAACTTGGGAAATTGTCAGTCATTGGGATTATTTTCAAAAAGACGTTCTCGGCAAACAATTAGTTAAAGCTGTGGATTCTGTTGCTGCAAATATCAGCGAAGGATTTGGGAGATATCATTTTAATGAAGCTAAACATTTTGGGTATTACGCAAGAGGATCTTTATATGAAACTAAAACCTGGTTGACAAAAGCATACAATCGAAAATTAATAAGTGAAATTCTATTTAACGAATTCATCAATGATATAAATAATCTCGGTGTAAAATTAAATAATTATATAAAATCTATTGGTAAACAAAAATCAATAAAACAACAGAATGGCTATGAATAACAACTGAATGACTATAAATGACTTAATCCAATGAATCAAAATAATTTTATATTGAAAATATGAATGATTTAACCTTCAAACAGTTATCAAAAAAAACTTGGGGCGATTTCGAAAAATTATTCGGAGAATGTGGTGCTTGTGGAGGATGTTGGTGTATGTCATGGAGATTAAAGAAATCGGAATTTGATAAGAATAAAGGTAAAGGCAATAAGGCATTAATGCGCAAGCTTGTTCTTAAGAAAAAAGAAACCGGAATATTGGCATATATAAAACATGAGCCGGTAGGGTGGTGTTCTGTTGCACCGCGGGAAGACTTTTTGCGGCTTAATAATTCAAGAGTTCTTGGTAAAGTAGATGACAATCCTGTCTGGTCCATTGTCTGTTTCTTTATTGATAAGAAGTACCGGAGGAAAGATATTTCCACTGAATTATTAAAAGCTGTCATTTCATATTGTCAAAAGAAAAAAGTAAAAATCTTAGAAGGTTATCCTACGGAACCGTATTCTGAAAATATGCCTGCTGTATTTGCCTGGACAGGATTTCCTTCAGCATTTACTAAAGCCGGATTCCGAGAAGTTGAGAGAAGATCAAAGTCACGACCTATAATGCGTTATTACTTATAACAATTGAATTGCAACCGAATGACAATGAATGACTGTTATTAATATGATTTTACAAAAAGAAATAACTCTAAAACCGAGAACGCGGGGATTTCATTTAATTACTGATGAAATTGTTTCGCAATTACCTTCACTTGATAATATTATAAAAGGTGTTGCACACATTTTTATCAAGCATACTTCAGCTTCATTAACAATTAATGAGAATGCAGATCCCACAGTTCGTTCTGATATGGAAACATATTTTAATAGAATAGTACCTGAGAGTGATACATTTTATAAACATACACTGGAGGGCTCTGATGATATGACCTCACATATCAAATCATCAATGATCGGCAATTCTATAATCGTTCCGATTACAAATGGCAGGTTAAATCTCGGAGTTTGGCAAGGGATCTATCTTTGTGAACACAGGAACAATAGCGGACCTAGAAAGATTGTTGTTACTATGATTGCAGAATAGCAACACTAACTTCTGTTTATATCTTAATATTCGACCTACTCATCTTTATTTTAACTCCATTAATTTCTATTATTCAACTGTCATTTTAGAAAATTTCTTAAAAATAAGATTGATGGTAGTCTAATTTCTAAATCATAGAACTTCATCACTAAATTCATGCAGAATCTTTTGAAAATAGACTAAAAAGCAAATTAATAAACACTTCTTGATGGCAAGGTATTTGAGTTTAATATCCAACAAAATCAAAAAAATATTCTTATAAATTATTAGAGGATTCAATGGAAAGAAGGAAAATTACGATTGATGGTAACGAAGCTGCTGCTCACGTTGCGTACCGTGTAAGCGAAGTTATTGCTATCTATCCTATTACACCATCATCTACAATGGGTGAGTTATCCGATGCTTGGTCTGCTAAGAAAATTAAAAATATTTGGGGTACTGTTCCTAATGTAACTGAGATGCAAAGTGAAGGCGGTGCAGCAGGCGCTGTCCACGGTTCACTTCAAAGCGGTGCTCTTACAACAACTTTTACTGCATCGCAAGGATTATTTTTGATGATTCCCAATATGTATAAAATTGCAGGTGAATTAACCCCGGCTGTTTTTCATGTAAGTGCACGCTCAATAGCCGCTGCGGCTTTATCAATATTCGGTGATCATAGTGATGTAATGGCAACTCGCCAAACGGGATTTGGTTTGATCTGTTCGAATTCAGTACAGGAAGTTATGGATACAGCCGCAATTGTGCACAGAGCAACTCTAGAATCTAGAATTCCATTCGTTCATTTCTTT
This sequence comes from Melioribacter sp., assembly GCA_012026935.1. Taxonomy (GTDB): domain Bacteria; phylum Bacteroidota; class Ignavibacteria; order Ignavibacteriales; family Melioribacteraceae; genus Fen-1258. Next base: position 33,385 of record VEPI01000160.1, read on the forward strand.
GACGGATTTAGAACATCTGCCGAAGTCGTTAAGATGGAAGAATTAAGAGATGAAGATATTCGTTCTATGATTGATGATGAAAAAATAAAAGAATTCCGTAAGAGAGCTTTGAATCCGGAAAATCCTTTCATTAGAGGAACTGCACAGAATCCTGATGTTTATTTCCAGGGAAGAGAAACAGTTAATAAATTCTATGATGCATGTCCTGAAATTGTTCAAAGTGCAATGGATAAGTTTGCGAAGATTACCGGCCGTCAATATCATCTGTTTGATTATTACGGTGCACCTGATGCAAAACGCGTTATTATACTTATGGGATCTGGAGCTGAAGCTGCAGAAGAGACAGTTGAATATTTATCACAAAAAATGGAAGAGAAAGTAGGAATTATTAAAGTAAGATTATACAGACCATTCTCTGCAAAACATTTGCTTGCCGCAATTCCTAAAACAGTTGAAAACATTTCCGTACTTGATAGAACAAAAGAACCGGGATCCCTTGGTGAACCGTTATACCTTGATGTTGTTACGGCAATCACTGAAGCAATGAGTTCAAACAATCCTCCGTTTGCTAAGATGCCTAAAATAGTCGGCGGTCGTTACGGGTTATCTTCAAAAGAATTTACTTCGTCAATGGTAAAAGCTGTTTTCGATAATATGAAAAAATCCGAACCGAAAAATCATTTTACTGTTGGAATAAATGATGATGTTACATTCACAAGTCTGGATTACGATCCCGACTTTATGACTGAAGGAGATGAGGTTGTACGATGTTTATTTTACGGTTTAGGCGCAGACGGAACAGTCGGGGCAAATAAGAATTCGATAAAAATTATTGGAGAAGAAACTGAAAATTATGCTCAAGGTTATTTTGTTTATGATTCTAAAAAATCCGGTTCAACTACAGTTTCGCATTTAAGGTTTGGTAAGAAACCAATTCGCTCGACATATTTAATCCAAACTGCAAAATTTGTAGGCTGCCATACTTTCGGATTGCTCGAGAAATTTGACGTGCTCGGTAATATTGAAAACAGCGGGACATTCTTACTAAACAGCCCATACAGTAAAGATGAGACGTGGGATCATATGCCTATAAGAATTCAACAACAGATCATAGATAAAAAATTAAACTTTTATGTAATTGATGGCTACGCTGTTGCTAACAAAACCGGAATGGGAAGTAGAGTTAATACAATAATGCAGACTTGCTTCTTTGCTATTTCCGGAATTCTTCCTAAAGATGAAGCGATTGAACAGATCAAAAAATCAATTAAGAAAACTTACGGTGCTAAAGGCGAAGAAATAGTTAAGAAAAATTTTGAAGCTGTTGATCAAACACTTGATAATTTATATAAGATAGATGTTCCTTCAAAAGTTACAAGCAAGATTGAGATCCCATCCATTGTTTCTGTCAAAGCACCGGATTACGTTCGCAACGTGCTTGGTAAAATGCTGGAAGGAAAAGGCGATAATGTTAAAGTAAGTGAAATGCCGATTGACGGAACATTTCCATCTGCAACAACAATGTGGGAAAAAAGAAATATCGCCCTTGATGTTCCGGCATGGGACCCTGAATGGTGTATCCAATGCGGAAAGTGTGCTATGGTTTGTCCCCATGCTTGTATCAGAATTAAATCTTACGATAAAAAATATTTGAATGATGCCCCGGCAACATTTAAAATGATGGATGCAAAAGGAAAAGAATTCCCGGATGGTTACGCTTATACAATTCAAGTTGCAGTTGAGGATTGTACAGGCTGCGAAATGTGTGTTGAAGTCTGTCCGGCTAAAAATAAAAAAGAAACTCGACTAAAAGCACTTAATATGACGCCACAAATTCCGATTCGCGAACAAGAAAGAGCTAATTGGGATTTCTTCCTTACTCTTCCGGAACTAGATCGAAGACTAATCAACACAGGAGTTATTAAAGCTCAGCAATTACAGCAGCCTTTATTCGAATTTTCCGGAGCTTGTTCCGGTTGTGGAGAAACTCCGTATGTAAAATTAGTATCCCAATTATTTGGCGACCGTTCTATAATTGCAAATGCGACCGGATGTTCATCAATCTATGGCGGTAATTTACCCACGACTCCCTGGTCAAAAAATAATGAAGGAAGAGGACCTGCTTGGGCAAATTCTTTATTTGAAGATAATGCTGAGTTTGGAATGGGAATGCGTCTATCTATAGATAAACAAAAAGAGTTTGCCGTTGAACTGATCACGAAATTAAAAGATCAAATTGGAAATGAATTAGCCGGTGCAATTCTGGACGCAGATCAAAAAGATGAAGTAGGTATTTATGAACAAAGAGAAAGAGTTATTGAATTAAAGAAAAAACTTGAAACAATTAAATCTAAAGACGCAGAAAAATTATTGGAAGTTGCTGATTACTTGGTAAAAAAATCCGTTTGGATAATCGGTGGTGATGGCTGGGCTTATGATATTGGTTACGGCGGACTTGATCATGTAATTGCGTCCGGCAAGAACGTAAATATTTTAGTTCTTGATACTGAAGTTTACTCTAATACAGGAGGACAAATGTCTAAATCTACCGGAATGGGTGCAGTTGCAAAATTTGCATCAGCCGGTAAACAGACTGCAAAGAAAGATCTTGCTATGTTAGCGATGATTTATGGAAATGTTTACGTTGCAAAAGTAGCAATGGGGGCAAATGATGTTCAGACGTTACGCGCGTTCATTGAAGCTGAAGCATACAACGGTCCATCATTAATTATTGCTTATAGCCATTGTATCGCTCACGGTATTAATATGGCAAAGGGAATGGAAAGTCAGAAAGCAGCAGTTGATAGCGGTTACTGGCCGTTGTTCCGGTACAATCCGGAAAGTTTCAACGAAGGAAAGAATCCGCTTAAGTTAGATTCTAAAGCTCCGAAGATCAAACTTGAAGATTATATCTACAAAGAGACACGATACAAAATGTTAACTAAATCTCATCCGACTGAAGCAAAGGAATTGCTTGTAAGGGCTCAACAAGAAGTATTGAAGAAATGGAAATTTTATGAGCAGATGTCTTCGTTCGAAGTTGGCAAAGACGGCGACGGAAAAGAAGACGTGGCTTGAGTGATCGTAAAAATTTAAAATTGACGAAGTCATTCTGATCTCGATACTGAGCTTGTCGAAGTATCGGGAAAAGAATCTAAAAAAAATAGGAGTTAAAATGGATCTAACAACAAAATACATGGGATTGAAATTAAAGAATCCGATAGTTCCTTCGGCTTCTCCTTTATCGCAAAATGTTGATACCGTTAAAGCAATGGAGGATGCCGGTGCTTCAGCAGTTGTTGTGTATTCTTTGTTCGAAGAACAGATCACGCATGAATCGGGTGAACTTGACCATTATCTCTCTGTCGGAACTGACAGTTTTGCTGAAGCATTAAGTTATTTCCCTGAGCAGGAAAAATTTCATCTTGGACCCGAACAGTATTTGAATCATATCGCCAAGCTAAAGAAAGCTGTAGATATTCCAATCATTGGAAGTTTGAACGGTGTTAGTACAGGCGGATGGATTAAATATGCTCGGAACATCGAACAAGCAGGTGCAGATGCACTTGAATTAAATGTTTATTACGTAGCTACAAATAAGAATATAACCGGATCGGAAGTTGAAAATATGTACGTTGATGTTTTGAAAGAAGTAAAAAAGAATGTAAAGATCCCCGTTGCAATAAAATTAAGTCCGTTCTTCACTTCGATGTCGAACATGGCACGTAAACTCGATCATGCCGGGGCAGATGCTTTAGTATTATTTAACAGATTCTATCAGCCTGATTTTGATTTAGATAAGCTTGAAGTTGTTCCGAATCTTTTGTTAAGTACAAATTGGGAAATGCGTTTGCCGTTAAGATGGATTGCAATTCTACATGGTAATGTCAAGGCAAGTATTGGTGCTACGACCGGGATACATAATCATACCGATGTACTGAAAATGATGATGGCCGGGGCCGATGTTGCAATGATGGCTTCAGAACTATTGCTTAACGGGATTGTACGTATCACTCAAATTTTAGATGGAATGAAAAAATGGATGGAAGAAAAAGAATATAGTTCAATTGAGTTGATGAAGGGGAGTATGAGCCAAATGAAAATTGCTCAACCGGCAGCATTTGAACGTGCAAATTATATGAAAACACTGCAGAGTTATAAATCTCTTAATTAATATTGTAGAGCGAAACGCTGTTTCGCTCACTTGTGCAGTAACTACGGTTGTGTTATTTTAAAATCCGCATGAGCGATTCATCGAATCGCTCTACATATTAGATTTTCACATTGCTTCTGAATAGTGACGTTAATTGATTTACCTGTATTATTATCATAGGTAATTAATATTTAATTTCATGACGGCAATTAAGCTCATTAGAATTTAATGGCTTTTTTT
>VEPI01000160.1:37900-50336 GCA_012026935.1 Melioribacter sp.
ATGCATTCATCTCAAATAATAACCGAACCGATTATCGGTAAAACATATTCACTATACGGTAATTCTCTATCAAGCGATTCCTATTTTGAATTAATATCTGATTTAGCAAATAAATTTCTTGAGAAAGTAAATAGTGCAAAAGAACTTCATACTATAATTCAAAATGCCGGTGAGAAAAACCGTTTACTAAAAAATCTTTCACACAATAATGGTCAAACAATTCTATCACAAATCATTCGTGAGTTAAATGAAAACCTTTCGGTTTATTCCGGACCGGTCAAAGAGCATTTAAGGACTCTTCCTGTTTTTCAGAGATTTGAAAAAATTAAAACACTTAGTGTAGAGCAATATCATTTATTCATGTTGGAAATTGAATTGACTAATAGATTAAATAAAAAAGATTTTTTAGAGTGTGAATTAAAATATGCCTTCCTCCCGCATTGCATGAGGGATTTTTCGCAAGAATGTAAGTCGGCTGCAGATGATCTTGATTATGTATGCAAAGCATGTTCAAAAATTTGTTCAGTTAATGAAATGAGCAGACTGTTCAGAAGGAATAAGATAAAACCTTACCTCTGGATGGAAGCTGATCTTAAAAAACTTTTTCGAAATCTTAAACATGAAAATGAAAAAGTTGGAGTATTTGGTGTAGCATGCATTCCTGAACTTATTCAAGGAATGAAGATGTGCCAAAAAGCTAATATTCCAGTCATTGGTCTTCAGTTAGATGCTAACCGTTGTATGAGATGGATGGGTAAATTCCATGAGAATACAGTCAATATAAAAAAACTAAGCGAATTGCTAAGTTATTCAAATCTAAAATGAACTTACCTAAATAAAAGCACGTTTTAATAAGTATATAATATTGTAAAGGGAACAAACATGAAAATTGGAATTTTTGGAACAGGAATTGTCGGTTCTACAATTGGCAGTAAGCTGGTAAGTCTTGGTCATCAAGTGATGATGGGTTCCAGAACTATTGATAATAAAAAAGCAAATGAATGGGTTAAAGCAAATGGGATTCATGCATCACAAGGAAAATTTTCAGAAGCTGCTTCATTCGGTGAAATCATTTTTAATTGCACATCAGGATTTGGTGCACTTGAATCTATCGGTTCGGCCGGTGAAGCTAATTTAAATGGAAAAATATTGATTGATATTTCCAATCCGCTTGATTTTTCTAAAGGGATGCCCCCTTCGTTATTTGTTTGTAATACAGATTCACTTGGTGAACAAATCCAAAATAAATTTCCTTATTTAAAAGTTGTGAAAACGTTAAACACGGTAAATTGTAATGTGATGGTTAATCCTTCACTTGTTCCCGGTGAACATGATCTGTTCATGTGCGGTAATGATGAAATAGCAAAAGAAAAAGTAAATGAAATATTAAAAAATTGGTTCGGTTGGAAGACAGTAATTGATTTAGGCGATATAACAAATGCCCGCGCAACAGAAATGATCCTTCCTTTATGGGTTCGTCTATATGGAAAATTTCAATCGCCTAATTTTAATTTTAGAATAGTTAAGTAAAAACTTCTGGAGAACTTTGTTAAAACTTTAAAATAAAACTCTCCTAGTACAAAAATAGGATAGAAAAACTACCTCATCATTAAATTCTCATCAATTAAAACATATTCAATTTATAACCGTATATTAGTAATTAAATAATCAAAAATGTTTAGGAATAACAATATATGCTTAATAATGGCTTCAAGGATTTAGGACTTTCAGAAGAGACACTTCATTCAATCCGCTTAAAAGGATTCGAAGAACCGACAGAAATCCAGAAAAAAATTATCCCGCTTATTTTAGAAAATAAAATTGATTTAATAGGTCAGGCTCAGACGGGAACGGGAAAAACTGCAGCTTTTGCTCTTCCGATTATACAACTGCTCTCACCACGTGCTGGTCACTTACAGGCATTAGTTCTTGTTCCTACCCGCGAACTCGCTATTCAGGTAGCCGAAGAATTTAATTCACTTCGCGGAAATAAAAATATCCACGCTGCCCCAATTTATGGCGGGCAATCTTATGATACTCAATTGCGCAGATTAAAAAAAGGTGTAGATGTTGTTGTAGGAACTCCTGGTAGAATGATAGATCTTCTAAATAAAAAAAGCATGTCACTTTCAGAAATATCTTTTGTTGTATTGGATGAAGCTGATGAGATGCTCAATATGGGTTTTGTTGATGATATCGAAGATATTCTCTCACGTACTAATCCTGATAGGAGAACACTGCTTTTCTCTGCAACAATGCCGGAGAGAATTGCGACACTTGCAAAGAAGTATATGGGTAAAAGAGAAATTGTTAGGACAAAACATTCCGGTGAAACGACTCAGCTTACTGATCAAATTTATTATGAAGTAAAAGAATCTGACAAATTGGATGCACTCTGCCGTATTATAGACACAACAACTGAATTCTACGGATTAGTTTTTTGCCGTACTAAACATGATGTTGATAATGTAACCTCAAAACTTACCGATAGAGGATATGATACTGAAGGATTGCACGGGGATATATCTCAAAATGTACGTGAGAAAATATTAACGAAATTTAGAAATAGAAAAATAAATGTTTTGATAGCAACAGATGTTGCTGCTCGCGGTCTTGATATTGATGAACTGACTCACGTTATAAATTATGCACTGCCCCAAGACCCGGAAGCTTATCTTCATCGTATAGGTAGAACCGGACGAGCCGGCAAGGAGGGAACAGCAGTAACATTTATAACTCCGGAAGAATACCGAAAATTAATGTTTATAAAAAACTTTACACAAACAGAAATCCGCAAAGAAAGAATCCCGCATGTTAAGGATGTGATAAATTTTAAAAAAGAAAAAATTGCCGCACAATTGAAATCAATGATGGAAGTAGGACTTGCTCATAATTACGTTTCACTTGCTAAAGAGATGATTAAAAATCACAATCCGGAGGATGTTGTAGCTGCTTTGATAAAATACACTTATCAAAATGAGCTCGAAGAAGAAAATTATGCAAAGATTCATGATCTCTTCGAAAGAAAAAGATCGCTGGATTCTAGAGATGATCGCCCGATGGGTAGAAAAGAATATTCTCGAAGAGATGATCGTAAAAAAAGTTTTGAGAGAAGTGAATCAAGAGAAAATCGTTTTGAAAGAAAAGGGAAATTCAATTCTGATAGAGGGAAATACAGTAGCGATAGAGGTAAATCTAGGATGTTTCTTGCTTTAGGCAAAAAAGATGATCTTAATCCCAAAGAATTACTATTGATGCTAAAAAAGAAAGCAAATGTTAGTCCCGATTTAGTTACCGGAATACAGATATCAGATGCATTTTCTTTTTTTAATGTACCGCCAAAAGAATCCGAAATTATTTTAAGTAAACTCAACTCAAAAGATAAAAGTAAAAGACCAATAGTTGAACGAGCGAAAGGGAAGTAGTATCTACTTGCCCGACTTTGGTGTGGTCAGTATTGTATAAAGCAAAAATCAGGCTTTAGTTAGAGATGGTTTTTTCATAACAGTATAATACTCGACAAATACTAGAATAATTAATCCCATTCATCTTCCTACAACATCTACAAATCGAAAGTTTAAGCAAGCAAAAAGTATGTAATGATTGATTTTTTGATAAAGTATAATTAAGTTAAAATATAATTGCGAGTAATCAACAGATTTGCAGTGAAGAGAATCAAGGTGTAGTTATTTTAGCTATAAAAGAGTAACATAAATTGATTTTCACAATGGGGAAAAAATGGGGAATAACGGACTTAGGTCATTATCTAAATCTCAAGAATGGCGTTTAATAGTTGAAGAATTAGTTTTATTTTTGTTTGGGGCACCCGAAATATCTACTATACCGCGGAATACTTTTCGAAATGTTCAAAGCAAATTCAGCAACATATGCAGCGATTCATCTTGAATTTATATTACAATCCCTTTTGTTCCCTTGGACAAAAATGATTTTGGTTAAGTAACTTTTCAAATACTTGAAGCAGTAAATAAAAAAAATATAGTTTAAAATATTTGTTGTGTCGGGGGTAGATATGAAAAAAATATTTGTTGTTTCAATTTTGTTATTACTTAATTGTTTCCTTTATGGGCAATCAACTATTCAATGGGATTTTGGGATAGTGGGGCCAGGTAGCGCAAGCCCATCCAACGGTACCCCAGTTTCTAACCTGACTATATCTGACATTTCTCAAGGAAATAATAATGGTACAACAACAATGTTGACTACTACATCAGCTTCTGGTGTTGGTTTCTCAGGGTCTTACAATGCTGGTGCAGCAGCAAGAATTGGTGCCATTAATACATCTACAAGCGGAAGTGCCTATTTCGAATTTACTTTAACACCTGCTTCAAGTTATATAATAATATTAAATGCTATATCTTTTGGTTCACGTAGTACACCTACTGGTCCACAGGCATATTCTTTACGTTATTCTCTCGACAATTATGACTCAGATTTAGCAATCGGCACTTTCAGTAATAATAGCACTTGGGTGCTTAAATCAAATTCTGGTCTCAGCATATCCTGTACAAATAATGCAACACCAGTGACCTTTAGAATTTATGGTTATAATGGTGATGGTAACCCTCCAGCGAACACAGCAAATTGGAGGATTGATGATTTATCTATAACGGTGACAGTAAATATTGTGAACGTAACAATATCAACATTAACTAACGGTATAGTTACATCTCCGCTTACAGGAGGTGATGCAAATAAAGCAGTGATAGGTTTTTCTCTCACCTCTAGCGGCAGTGATTTCCCAAATTTTACAGCAATTAGTATAGCAACATCATCAACAGTTGCGGGTAAGTTCAACAATATAAAACTTTATAAGTCAACTGATAATTCGTATGCAACTTCTGGAGACAACATATTAGTATCAGGTGCGGCTGTAACTACAACCGCCGCTGAAATTCAAATAAGCGGATTTTCTGAAACATTATCAGGCACTCCTAAAAATTTCTTTGTTGTGACCGACATTGATTTAACAGTGACAGGTGTAACACCAAATGTTCAGCCATCGTTTACTGAAACGAATATTACTGTTTCAACTGGGACAGTAAATGTAGTGACCGTTACCGGTACTAATTACGCATTTCAGCCAACTGCAATCTTATTAGCTGCGATGGAGGCAGAGACATTAAATTATACTGAAGGGGATGCTGCTGCTCAGATAACTGGTACAACAACAGTTACTGCAGTAGAAGCTGATCTCATAAGTGGTGTTATTCAGATAACAAATAATTATCAAAACGGAGAAGATCTACTCGGTTTCACAAATCAAAACGGCATTACTGGGAGTTGGAATGCGGCTACTGGAACACTAACTCTTATGGGAACGACTTCAGTAGCTAATTATCAAACTGCTATAAGGAGCATTACATATCAGAACACATCTCAAAATCCAAGTACCTTATTAAGAACAGTAAGTTTTACCGTAAATGATGGGACCTCAAGTAGTAATACAGTTAGAAGATACATAAATAATGTAGCTGTTAACAATCCACCAATGATAACATCATTGGAAGATACTCAACTGGTTTTTACAACAGGAAGTTCACCAGTCGCAATTACACAGACTATATCGTTAAGCGATATTGATAATGTAAACTTGGTTAGTGCTGAAATAAAAATATTTGCTCACTACCAAAATGGAAATGATGTTTTGAATTTTACGAATTCAAACGGAATCATAGGAACGTGGGACGCTTCAAATGGAACCATGATACTTACCGGTGTATCGTCATTAACTAATTATCAAGCAGCGCTAAGAAGCATTACTTATCAACATATCGAAGGTGTCATTTCGAACTTATACGCTAGAACAATCAGTTTCAAAGTGAGTGATGGATCGGCTGACAGTTATGTTGCAATAAGAGAAATAAATTTAGGAAATTCTCAACCTGTTCTAGCAGGGGTAGAACCAACTCCTTTAGAATACAAGCAAGGTGATAATCCGACAATAATAGCAACTGGACTAACCATAACTGATAATGGAATTCCAAACTTACAATATGCAGTGGTTAAAATTTCTTGCAACTACAAAATCGGTGAAGATATTCTTAGTTACACGAAACAAAATACTGTTATTGGAACATGGTACCCTGCTCAAGGTGTTTTAGTCTTGAGCTTAGGTCTTTCATTATCAAATTATGAAACGGCATTAAGAAGTGTCACATACCATAATATTAGTAGTAACCCAAGTACCCTACCAAGAACTGTTAGTTTCAAAGTCTCTGACCCTTATCAGGAAAGTAATGAAGTAAATCGTATTATAAACATAACTCCCACATATAGAGTTACTTTAATATCAAATTCACCAAAAGGGGGAATGACCAACGGCGACGGAATTTTCTATCATGGAAATTTTGTAACAGTTACAGCAACCCCAAATACTGGATATGTGTTTGCGAACTGGACAGAGGGAGGAATAGTAGTTTCAAGCGATCCAAGTTACACATTCATAATCAATTCCAATAGATTATTAACAGCTAATTTTGAGATCATGCAGTGTACTGTGACAACAAACTCCAGCCCTGCCGAAGGTGGAACTACGAATGGAAGTGGTACTTTTAATTATGGTAGTTTGATTATGGTAACAGCAATTCCCCAAAATGGGTATACGTTTGTTAAATGGACAAGCGGAAACGTTGAAGTTGCAACTTCAGTTACTTATACGTTTACAATTACCGGAAGTAAAAATTTGGTTGCAAATTTCATGTTGCTTCCAATCTTGAAAGTTACACCAGATTTTCTTCATGTAGGCCAGATTGCAGGCACTGGTTTGATAAATGTATCTAATGCCGGCGGCGGAACGATGAATTGGATTGCAACACCGGATAAAGCTTGGATAAAAATTACTAGCGCAACCAGTGGAACAAACAATGGAAATATTAATTTTAGTTATGATCAAAATAGCAATGTTTCGAGAGTCGGAACAATAACTATCACTGCCGAGGGCATTACTGGTAGTCCAAAAAATGTTGAGATCAGACAAGATGGATATATAACCCACGTTGAAAATCTAAGTCAAGGTGTTCCAGATGTATATTTATTGGAACAAAACTATCCGAATCCCTTTAATCCAACAACAAAGATTAGATACAGATTACCCAAGGAAAATAATGTTGTTATTACTGTCTATGATATCTTGGGGGTGGAAATAACAAAACTTGTAAATGATTTTCAATATGCAGGATTTTATGAGGTAAATTTTTATGCGAATAATTTAGCCAGCGGAATATATATCTATAAAATCTCTGCAGGTGGTTTCATACAGGTTAGAAAAATGTTTTTGATCAAATAATTGTATAAAATGTTGATAAAGAAAGTCGGAATATTATTTCGTTTCCGACTTTTTTTATGAATGATTGTTAAGTAAATTTATCAACAATTTTTTAAAAAGTATATTATGAAAAAATTCCAAATGATAAAATATCCGGCATACTTACTTCTGAGTCTCTCTTTCTTCCAAATTGTTGATGCTCAAACCATAGATCAAAAGTTTTTTAATTCAATGCGGTGGCGCATGATCGGTCCGCATCGAGGCGGAAGAACTATCGGGGCCGTTGGCGTTCCCAAGCAGCCAAATGTTTTTTATATCGGAGTAAATAATGGCGGTGTCTGGAAGACAAGTGATTTCGGCAGGACATGGTTACCGATATTTGATGACCAGCCGACCGGATCGATTGGTGATATTGTTGTAGCGCCTTCTAATCCAAATGTAATTTATGTTGGAAGTGGTGAAGGTGTGCAGCGTCCGGATCTTTCTATAGGTGATGGAATTTATAAATCTACCGATGCTGGTAAAACTTGGATCAATACCGGATTACATGATGCTCAGCAGATTGGCGGTATGGCAATTGATCCTAAAAATGAGAACCGTGTTTTTGCTGCGGCTCTTGGTCATCCTTACGGACCGAATACTGAACGCGGGGTTTTCAGAACTCTCGACGGCGGAAAAAGTTGGGAAAGAGTTTTATATAAAGATGAAAACACAGGTGCAATTCAGGTAACAATTGACCCGAATAATAGCAATAACATATTTGCAGATCTTTGGGCAGGCAGACAAGGCCCTTGGGAAAATGGTGAATGGAAGGGAACTGAAAGCGGATTATTTAAATCTACTGATGGCGGCTCGACCTGGAAGAAATTAACCAAAGGATTACCAACGACCTCACAAGGATTGGGTAGAATTGGTTTTTGTATTGCACCATCTAACTCAAATAGAATGTATGCAACAGTTGATGCTGGAAAATATGGCGGTATTTACAGAAGTGATGATGCAGGTGAATCATGGTCAAATATAAACTCTGATGGAAGACTCTGGGGAAGAGGGGATGATTTTGCAGAAGTAAAAGTTGATCCCTTTAATCCGGATATAGTTTACTCTGCCGATATAGTAGTTTGGAAAAGTGTTGATGGAGGAAAAACTTGGAGCGGGTTTCGCGGTGCACCTGGTGGAGATGACTATCACCGCATTTGGATCAATCCTGATAATAGTAATATCATTTTATTTGCAAGTGACCAAGGTGCAATAATAACGGTTAACGGAGGTGAAACATTTTCAAGTTGGTACAATCAACCGACAGCACAATTCTACCATGTAAGCGCCGATAATGATTTCCCTTATAACGTTTATAGCGGTCAACAGGAAAGCGGTTCTGTTGGAATTGCTTCGCGTGGAAATGACGGACAAATTACTTTTCGTGAGTGGCATCCGGTAGGTGCGGAAGAATATGGTTACGTTGTTGCCGATCCTAAAGATCCGAATATTATTTACGGAGGGAAAATTTCTAAGTATGATAAACGGACAGGACAAACACAAAATATTTCACCTGAAATAGGTCGCGGTGGAAAATATCGTTTTATTAGAACTGCTCCAATTTTGTTCAACCCGGTTGATAATAAAACATTGTACTATGCTGGAAATGTTTTATTTAAAACTTTAGATGGTGGAAATAGTTGGGAAATTATCAGTCCGGATTTATCAAGGGAGAATTGGGATATACCGACAAGTGTTGGCATTTATACAAATGAAGAAATGAAAACCATGCCGAGACGCGGAGTTATTTATACTGTGGCTCCATCTTACGTTGATATAAATACAATCTGGTGCGGAACGGATGATGGTTTGATTCATGTTACAAAAGACGGTGGGAAGACTTGGAAAAATATTACTCCTCCGGAAATTACAAGCTGGTCTAAAGTTTCTTTGATGGATGCTAGTCACACCGATGTTAATACAGCTTATGCTGCCGTGAACTGTATCCGTTTGGATGATATGCGGCCGCATATTTATAAAACTATAGATGGCGGTAAATCTTGGAAAGAAATTATAAATGGATTACCCATCGCTCCTATCAATGTTGTAAAAGAAGATCCGATAAGAAAAGGATTATTATTTGCCGGAAGTGAAACTGCAGTTTATTTCTCAGTTGATGACGGTGAAAATTGGCAATCATTAAGATTAAATATGCCTGCAACATCAATTAGAGATTTAATCATAAAGGATGATGATCTTGTTGTTGCAACACACGGAAGAAGTTTTTGGATATTGGATGATATAACTCCGTTGCGTCAGCTAAGTGAAGAATCAAAATCATTGAACACAATTTTGTTTAAACCGCAAAATGCATATCGTGTTAGATGGAATATGAACACAGATACACCTTTACCTCAGGAAGAACCCGCAGGACAAAATCCGCCTGAAGGAGCTTTGATAAACTATTATCTAAATACTAAAGCAAATAATGTTAGCATGGAAATATTAGATTCAAAGGGAACAGTTATTCGAACATATTCTGATAAAGATACTTTATATAAAATTCCGAATTTAAATATCCCTCTTTATTGGATTCGTCCACAGCAAATTCTTTCGGCAGAAGCAGGTTCGCACAGATTTATGTGGGATATGAAATATACACCTCTCAACATTCCGCCATCTTATCCGATGTCTGCAATCTATAAAAACACTGCACCGCACCCGTCATCACCATGGGTAATGCCCGGCTCTTATACTGTTAAACTAACTGTGGATGGAAAAGAATTTACTCAATCATTAATTATTAAAATGGATCCAAGAGTAAGGACGAGCATAAAAGATTTACAGCTTCAGCATGATTTAAGTTTAGCTTGTTATATGAATATAAAAAAATGTAGGATAGTGTTAAAAGAAATTGCCGAAAAGAGAGATAGGAAGTTTTCTGATATCGAAAAAGAATTTACAAGGTATGCGAGAACATTCTCTTCGTTACACAATTTACTGCAACAGAGTGATATGCCTCTAACTTCTCAAATGATTTCGTCTTTCAAAGAATCTGAAGAAGGATTTAAGGATACTTGTACTAAATGGAATTCAAAATAAATGAATAGTTTTAAAAAAATAGTAGGTGCAACAAACATCTTCTTTTTTATTTCATTTACAATAATTGCACAGACAGGTACCATTATATTTACTTTAAAAAATATAGATGGAAATTCAGTCCCATTCCCAGGTTCAAACGGAAGAGTAATTTTATATGATTCAAACTATAATTCTGTTTCTGCTCAAAATACTAATAGTGCCGGTATAGCCGCATTTACAAATCAAATATATGGTACATATTATTTTGAGGGTTATCATAATCCAAACCCGGCAACAATATTTGGTTCTGAATATTGGGGAAGTACATCAGTCAATCATAACAGCAGTCAAACTACTTCCAGTCTTATGCGATATTTACCATACTACTCATTTTGTAAAGTATTTGTCAACAGTACAAATGTAGAAGTAACCGATTCAACAGTTGCACTGGGAGTTCAATTGAGGATTGAAGTTACATTTAATAATCCGAACAGTACTTCAAGAACTATAAAAGGAAGAATTGTAATTGACAGAAATAAAACGAGCAATTATGATTTTGACCAAACATCGTCAAGTTCATTAATTGCTGGGAATGGAAACCTTAAATTTACATTTCTATATACACCGGTATCAGCAGGGAGTTACTATGGAGCTTCAGGCACACTGACTAATGTTAATAATAACTTTATTACAACAGACGGAACCGGTTGGTTTTCAAGTCCGCTATTTACAATTGTTCCTTCACCGCCAGCATTATCGTCCCCGGCTGATTTATCTAAAGATGTTTCAACAACGCCCTCCTTAAATTGGTCACCATCATCTGGAGCGACATCATATCAGGTTCAGGTTTCTGCATCTTCATCGTTTGGAAATTTAATATTTAACCAGAGTGAAATTTCCGTCGCGTCAATCAATGTTACTCCGGCTTTATCTGATGGTACTACATATTTTTGGAGAGTTAATGCTTCTAACTTAGGGGGAACAAGTAATTGGTCAACTACGCGGAGTTTTACTACAACAATAAATGAAACACGAATTCCTACAATAGATTTTTCGGGTTTGAAGTGGAATGTGAGCAGCGGATTTAGCGGGCCTGGACCAAATAATTGGTTGAACGGAATTAAAAGTGTATGGATAGATAATTCAGGCAGTCTTCACCTTAAAATTAGAAAAATCGGTGAGAAATGGTATTGTTCTGGAATCACAGCTCAAGATACTATGGGATATGGCGAATATTCTTTTTCACTATCAAGTGATGTAGAACTATATGATCCAAACATAATTGTGGGATTATTTATTTATGAGAACGATACAAAAGAAATTGATATTGAATTCTCAAGATGGGGTGATGCCGGTAGTAACGCAGGGTGGTATGTAGTGCAGCCTGCATCCCCAATAAACTCCAATTCTTTTTCGTTGAACCTCCAAGGTCAACCATCAACTCATAAATTCACCTGGACAAAAGATAGTTTAAAATTTCAAAGTTATTTTGCTTCTGGTCAATTGATTAAAGAATGGATTTATAAGGGACCAAATATTCCCGTACAAAATCAAATGAAACCGCATATTAATTTTTGGCTGATGTCCGGATTGGCTCCAAAGAATCAGAATGAAGCTGAGTTTGTAATTAGTAATTTCAAATATATATCATCTTTATTATTGGATGTTGATTCTAATGGCAAAGTTATACCCACTGAGTACAGGCTATTTCAAAATTATCCGAATCCTTTTAATCCAGGTACGGTAATCAGTTATCGGTTACCAGTTATCAGTAAAGTCACTTTAAAAGTTTATGATTTTCTCGGCAGGGAGATTTCAACACTTGTTGATGAAGAACAACAACCCGGTTCTTACAATTCTCAATTCTCAATTCAAAATTCTCAATTATCTAGCAGCATTTATTTTTATAGACTTCAAGCAGGGGAATTTTCACAAACGAAGAAAATGATTTTACTAAAATAACTTTCCTTTCTTACATAAACCTGACTTCCAGTATCTTATTGAATGAATTACTCAGTTGATTTCTTAATATAGATTAACAAAAAAACCCAACTACTTTTGTAATTGGGTTTTATTTTGTACCGGAGGCCG
>VEPI01000160.1:50687-53321 GCA_012026935.1 Melioribacter sp.
TTTTGTACCGGAGGCCGGACTCGAACCGGCACGAGGTTTAAGCCTCACTGGATTTTGAGTCCAGCGCGTCTACCAATTCCGCCACTTCGGCATAAAAAAAGTAACCATACTATTTTCTAAAGTTCAATATCACCCAAATATTTAAGTGGAGTTTATCCCGCTTTGCGGGACCACTTCGGCATAAGTTCTTTAATATTTTGGCAGGCCAAATCTAAATCATATTTGCTTTTATAGCAAGAAATCAAACTGATAAATGTTTAACTTTACATATAAAATTGTTAATTAATCTAAATAAAAAAATGGAAGAAATAAAAAACACAAATAAAAATCCAATGGAAAGCAAATCAAAAAATTTCATCTATGAAATAATAGACGAAGATTTGAAAGCCAATAAATGGGGTGAGAGCACAATTTGTACACGCTTCCCACCTGAACCGAACGGTTATCTCCATATTGGTCATGCAAAATCAATATGTCTTAATTACGGAATTGCACGCGACTACAATGGGAAATTCAATTTGCGATTTGACGATACCAATCCTGAAAAAGAAGAACAAGAATATGTTGATTCAATCATTGAAGATGTGAAATGGTTGGGAGCTGATTTTGAAGATCGTATCCTTTATGGTTCGGATTATTTTGAACAGATGTATAAATGGGCTGTTGATCTGATCAAAAAAGGGAAAGCTTATGTTGATGATCTTAATGCAGATGAAATACGTTCTTCCCGCGGTACATTAACGGAGGCCGGTAAGGAATCTCCATTCCGGAATAGAAGTGTTGAAGAAAATCTCGATCTCTTTGAGCGGATGCGCAAAGGAGAATTTCCTAACGGTTCAAAAACTTTACGTGCTAAAATTAATATGTCTTCTCCAAACATAAATTTACGCGATCCGATAATGTATAGAATTGTTCACGATGAACATCATCGGCAAGAGAACAAATGGTGCATCTATCCAACATACGATTGGGCTCACGGACTTGAAGATGCGATTGAAGGAATAACACATTCGATTTGTACACTCGAATTTGAAAACCATCGTCCACTCTATGATTGGTTTTTAGATGAACTTGGAATTCATCACGCTCAACAGATAGAATTTGCGAGACTTAATTTAACTTATACAGTAATGAGCAAAAGAAAACTTTTACAATTAGTAAAAGAAAATTATGTTGATGGATGGGATGATCCTAGAATGCCGACAGTGAGCGGATTTAGAAGAAGAGGTTATACACCGGAATCAATCCGGAATTTTGCTGAGATAATAGGAGTAGCAAAACGCGATGCACTTACGGATATTGCTCTGCTTGAGTTTGCGATTAGAGATGATTTGAATAAACATGCACAAAGAGTAATGGCCGTTCTACATCCGCTTAAAGTCGTTATAACAAATTATTCGGGAGAAGAAGAACTCGATGGAGTGAATAATCCTGAAGATCCGTCTATGGGAATTAGAAAGATTCCATTTACAAATGAAATTTATATTGAGCAAACAGATTTTATGGAAGAACCCCCGAAAGGTTATCATCGTTTAATTCCGGGTGGTGAAGTACGATTACGTTACGCTTATATAATTAAATGTGAAGAAGTGATTAAGAATGATAAAGGTGAAGTAACAGAACTCCGCTGTACTTACGATCCAGATACAAGAAGCGGAACAGGTACAAGTAAAAAGAAAGTTAAAGGAACAATTCATTGGGTTTCTGCAAAGCACACATTTGAAGCAGAGGTCCGATTATACGACAGGTTATTTACAGTTGAATCTCCGGATTCCGATAAAGAAAAAAATTTCCTAGATTTTATGAATCCCAACTCATTGGAAATTATACCTAACGCTTTGATCGAACCATTTGCTAAAAATTCAAAGAAGGGCAATCGTTTTCAGTTTGAACGGCACGGATATTTTTGTGTTGATACAAAATTTACTTCAAGTGAAAAATTAGTTTTTAATAGAACTGTTACTCTGAAGGATAGTTGGGGTAAAAAATAAAAGTTGTAGTAACGTTGCATCCCGATAAGTCATGACAAGTTGCAACGTCTCTTTATAATTAGTAAAGGGCGGGAATGACACTATTCCAGAACAAATTCCGAATTGAATCTTCGAGAATAAAAGATTTCGATTATTCTACACCTTCATGGTATTATGTTACAATCAATACAAAAAATCATATTTATTCGTTTGGTAGTGTTAAAAAAGGTAAAATGATATTGAGTGATATTGGGAAAATTGTTAACGAAGAATGGTTGAGAACAAAAAAAATCAGAATCAATATTGACTTGGATTATTATGTAATAATGCCCAATCACTTCCATGGAATAATAATATTAAATGAGACAGGAAATGTAGAGACACGCTGCGGCGTGTCTCTACCATGCCAGAATCAAAATGGAAATAAATTTTCAAAACCAATAGCAAATTCATTATCAATAATTATAAATCAATTTAAGGGATCTGTTACAAGATGGTGTAACAAGAATGGTCATTCGAGTTTTAAGTGGCAACCATTATTTTACGACCATATTATTCGTAACGAGAAAGAATTATATAAAATTAGAAAATATATTGCAGATAACCCGTTAAAATGGGAAATTGAAAGAGAGAACTCAAAGAATTTAGTATTGTAGTTTAATTT
>VEPI01000132.1 GCA_012026935.1 Melioribacter sp.
CTAAACCGTCGTAGTGGGAAACTGCTACCGAGAGTTCGAATCTCTCTCTCTCCGCATAGAAGTTCTCATTAACATGAGAACTTTTTTATTTTACTGTAAGTTCTAATTTAAGTTTAAAATCACTTTTGTTTTTTCTTATATTAAAATGTTTCCGCTACTTACCACGAGATAATACAGAAAAAAAATTAATTACTCATAGTAAGAGACTGAAACTGGCCTTGAGTTTGTGGCAGTAGGCCAAAATTGATTTGTGAGTGCAGCATTTGCAGGTCTATAACGAACTGTAGGATTACCGGACAACTCAATATTTCTTCTTGCTGTCATTGAACCGATAAGAGTAAAATTTCCACTAGCTTGAATATTTCCGGCAGCATACATTTGACCTGCTAAACTAATATTTCCACTAGATTGAATATTTCCAGCAGCATAAAAACCTAAATTACTTCCGCTTGGATCCTGTGTATTGACAGTGACGTTACCGTTAAAATTGATATTGCCGGTGGCAATGAAAATACCATAACCATTTGTTGAACCACGAAAATTAATATTACCATTGACGTAATAAATGGCTGGATGACTTTTAGTCCCAAGTGTTGTTGAGCCATTAATGGTAAGATCACCATTTGTTATATTGGTAGCGATTCCAATATAGTCAGTTGGGTTAAACGCTGGTAAAGTTATTGGCGGGATTTTAGCAGTAACAGGATTAGAGTTAGGATTTACATTTGGAACAAAATTGACTTGATGTGACTCGAGTTTAACTGAGTAGGTTCCAAAACCTTTTACGCTATATGCATTTCCCTCAGTTTCTAACTCTCCATTTGAATGTACATTTGCATTCCAACTTGGATTATAATCATCTCTTACATTAATATTTCCTTCTAATTCTAAATCTGAGCCGGATGCTATTGCATAATCTAGAAAATGTGGAACCGTTTGTGGACTTGCTAATTGTAATACTGATTGGATTGTAACAGTTTGATTATTAATTACTCCTGCACTTGTAATAAGTCTCATTCCGGTTAAATGCATATCGGGTCCACCTGGGTAACTGCTGGTAGTATTGGAAACAGAAACAGTTAAAGTACCTTGTGCAATTTGTAAATTACTTACACCTGACCATGTTGTATCAATATTCAATTCTGAAATTGCCTTCTCTATTCCACTTGCTGCAACATTATTAGCTTGTATATTTTCAAATTTCTCAATCGTTGTATTAACCAAACGTGAATTGCTGTAATTAATATTCAATGATGCGAAGCTAAATAGAGCCCCAACACCTAATATCAAAAATAAAAGCATTCTACCCATAATTATTCAAATCCGATTTAGTGGTTATGAATGAAATATCTTCTTCTATAATAAGAACCAAAATTATCAGTAGTGTCGGATCTAAAGGAATTATTATTTATAACAACTTGTACATCTACACTTTTAATAATAGATAAAGTAGAAGTAGGATTATTCAATGTATCGTATCCTTGTACTACAAAATTATTTATTACAACTTGTGATTCTTTGACAGAGCTTATTGTAGTTCTTCTAACAAGATATCGAATACCACTTGTTACGCGCGTAAAATATTTTACACTATCAACAGTACCATTATTATTAAGATCCGATAAAAAAGCAATTGATGAATCATTAATAGCAGATATCTTTGGATTAGCACTTACCCTGTAACCTATTTTATTAAAATCATAATCCAATACATTTGCCATACTTGTCATACTAGATTCAGTAAATTCATTTATGATTTGTCCCCTATTAAAATCTGTCACTCTAAAATTTATATATAGCAATGCAACTAGTATAATAGCACCTACTATGAATGATCCCGATAAAGATATATTTCCCATAATATTTCTCAGTAACTTGAATAATAATATAGCCTAAGCGTATCAGGCAAATATATTGATTTCGCTTTCACCTCTATTCTTTTCATTCGAGTTCTCGACGATACTAAAACATCCACGTTATTTGCGTTAACATAACCAACATTAACTAATACCGAAATACTTCCTAATCTAGGAGTATTAACTATCGTACTATAATTTTTATAATCATCAACGTCATTAAATGAATTTGCTGTTTCACCTGATTCAGGACCTAATGAAGCTGGTGAGGTAAAATTATTAATATCAGTTACAGCAGAATTGACTGTAGATTCATCAAAGGATTTAGATTTAATAAGATCAATAGTCTGCTGAGCTACGCTCGAGGATGCTGTTATTGCTTGTGCTTGAAGTGTATTATCAGTGGATGATAAGATTGTTCTATTTACATTAAGAACTAAAAGAGCAAGAAGGACAATTGCTCCTAATACTAATAACATCTGACTTTCTCCCATACAACTTCAAACCACACTTATTTGTAAAAATTGATACATTTTTTGTTAAAATATGTTAAAATATAAACAGTTTAATATTTCAAAATAAGTTATTTTACCCTATAATCCAATTAAATTAATATATATTATTTTCACCAACCTTCTATTTTTTCGGGCAAAAAATAGTGATTCGAAATATGGATAGTATATATTAATAAATTACACTTGTTCCTTTACTTTAAACTAGACTCAATCACAAAAAGACATAAACAAGTTGATTAAGCACCATAAAAAAACAAATTATTAATTGGTAGCTGCAAACCAATTAACTGTAGTTGGCGTGTGGGGAATCCTATAAAGTATTCCTAATTTTCGGAAAATTTTGGTACTGGTTGTTTGGAGGGAACACAAAAGAAGGAAGAGAGAATTGTTCTTAGAACATCAGAACGTTTCGCTCAAGG
>VEPI01000152.1:0-1503 GCA_012026935.1 Melioribacter sp.
AAAAGAAGAAATAGAAACTAAATTTTTAATTGCTGATGCACCGAAAGAAGCATAAAAAGAAAGTTTAATAAAAATGATTAACGGTACCGAAGCTGAAGGAAGAAAGATCCTCGACAATTCTTATGATCTCGGCGATAAGATGGAAGAATTCCAGAAGCAGTTGGATGAACTGTTGAACATGGAAATTGAACTTGAATGCTATCCGATAAAATTGAGCAAGCTTGAGGCGGAAGCCGATTGTTCGCAATTAAACTTTGGCGCATTGGAAGATTTTATTGATGACGATAGAAAATGAAAAGTCAAAGGTCAGAAGTCAAAAATGAAATGAAACCGGAATGCAAATATATCATTTATGATCTTGAACATTACCGCTGGAAAGCCGAATCCGGCTGGACCACGCAGAAGCATCATGCTAAACAATTTTCCAAAGAAGAAGCGCATGAAAAGATGAAAAGATTAAGAATGGACAAATTCTTAAAAATCATTTTTGAGAGGGTGCCAATACCGAAAGAGATAAGCAAGAGGGCAAAGCATCTCGAACGTGTGAAACTTGCCGTGAAATCGGAAATAGAGCATAAGAAAGAGCTGGTTCAGTTCACGGAAACGGCTCCGATTAGAAGGGAACAGGAAAAACAAAAATTGGTCATTGGTCAATAGTCATTAACAATAGAATTCGAGGAGGTTATATGATTACAATATCTGTACTGCCTTTAACAGAACACTTGAAGCGGAACCAGACATCAATTAAGATTACCGTTCTTCAGCGTGTTTACCGGTTCACTTCATTCAACAATAATCTATTAACAATAATTGGTTTTACTGTGCTGGCAGTTTTAATGCGTCCTTTTCCGCAAATCACAAACCGGATTGCATTATGAACGAAATGATAATGGTCCAGAAAATTGCAACAACTTATTTTGCCGTGCATTTGCCATATCAAGAACCATTCATGGTTAATTCCGAAACAGTAGAAATTCTTAAAGCAAAGAAAGTTGATATCTCTTATACAGATATGGAAAATCCGGAAAAGAACTTAAAACTAGTTAATGAAACAATTGGGTGAGGTAATTATGAAAATTATAAAAGACAAATACGGTATTTGGCTGTTCGATCTGATAAGTATTATTGTGCTTTTTATTCTTACGGCATTTGCATTGAGCGGATGCAGTGAGCAGCCGACGGAATTCCAGCCGGTTGAACATCAGGTTGTTAATATAAAAGCCGGGCAGATAAATTTTTTAGGAAGTTATTCACCCGGCGAACCTTTCGTTTTAATTTATCATGGAAAAAGTTATGCGGGATTTGCAATGATAACTTATCCGGGTGTTAACAATAAATGGGAAACCATGGAAGCATATCAATTTTGTCTATTGCAATGTTACGGTAAATATGAGCAATGGATAAGAATTATTAATGCAGCTGATGAAGATGTAACAATAGAAATTAATCCGCATAAACCGGTAGTGCTATATTGCAGTATAAACTTGTTAAAATAATTGCTGA
>VEPI01000152.1:1513-2784 GCA_012026935.1 Melioribacter sp.
TTTTGTAACCGGATTATGATTGCCGGTTCAATTAGGAGAGAGAAAAAAGAAAGCGGCGATATTGAGATTGTCTGCATGCCTAAAAATATTTTGATTGATGATCCGGAAAGAATGTTCACTCAAACCTTAGTGCGCCATCCGGAGTTTGTTAAAATAATCAACTCGCTGGAAAAAGTTAAAGGTGATGCTGAAGGTAAGTACACACAGCGGATTCTTCCGGAAGGAATTAAACTGGATCTCTTTACCGCTACGCCGGATAATTGGGGATACATTTTAGCAATTAGAACCGGTCCCGAGGGATTTTCAAAATAATTGGCATACACTTGGGTCTAATACGGTTACAAAGGTGTAGACGGAATGCTAACTAAAAATGGCAAGCCAATACCGGTTGAAGAAGAAATTGATCTGTTCCGGCTGATTGGTTTAGAATATGTTGATCCAATTTATAGGATGGATTTACAATGAAGATTTCTCCCGATACAGCGGGAGACATATAACCCCCGCAATCCGGCAGTGAATACCCCAACGCTGCCGGTTTGTTTCAAGGAATTTGATATGGCGGTTGAAAAGAAAAAATGTACCGAATGCGGTTATGAGTTTAAAAATAAAGATATACGGCACGGTGAATTTTGGAATATTGAATATGGTTGGGTAATAACAAAAGATGAATGCTTATGCACTAAATGTGCAGTCAAGCGAAGCGGGTTCAAAACATTAAAAGAGATTAATGATGATCGAGCAAGAAGCAAAAATATTTGATGCTGTTAAAAACGGTACTTATAATAAACCAATTACCAGCAGAATTATTTATGAAAAAACGGGAATTGATAACCGCATGCTTGCCGCTTGCATCCGCAAAATGAATGAAGAGAACAAAGGTATATTTCATATTGGCAGCGATAAACGCGGTTACTACTTATGCCGTACCGAAGAAGAAGCAATTGCTTCCATGCTTAGTTATAACCATACAATAATGAGTATGCTGGGGGAACGCAAGAAAGTTAAAGAGCAGATCCGGGAAACATTCGGAGCTGAAAGAAATTTATTTGGTGAAAAATTATTAAGTACATAAGTATGAGGAAAAAATGAAAATTACTTTGAATGAAAGCATTCTTGAGTTTTCATTCCGGTTAGAACCGGATAATAAAGAAGATGCAGATATTTTATTGAGAATGGCAAATATGTCTAAACATCAAGCCCCATCTATAGCTACTAATTTTGAAAGCAATATATATTCAAATTTTTCTTTCGAGAAAAAGAAAATGATAAAT
>VEPI01000004.1 GCA_012026935.1 Melioribacter sp.
GCTTTCAATTAATGCTACACCATTATTAAACAATAAATCTGAATTCGATGGAATGGTTGCTACAATTACTGATATCACTGAGAAAAAACTTTCTGATAAGATATTTCAACAAAAGCATGAAGAATTAATAAATGCACTTGAAAGTATGAGCGATGGTTTTGTGGCTTTCGATAACCAGCTTAATTATACATATGCCAACAAACATGCTGAAGAAATGTTTGGCAGAAAACCAGAAGACTTGATTGGCAAGAATTATTGGATTGAATACCCGGAAGCAAAAGGAACTCCGTTTGCAGATGCTTATTTAAAAGCATTGGAAAATCAACAGCCGATAATATTCGAAGACTATTATACCCCGTGGCAAAGATGGTTCGAAAATAGAATCTATCCTTCGGAGAAAGGATTATCAATATTCTTCCAAGATATTACTACACGAAAACTTGCTGAAGAAGAGGACAAGAAGAAACAGAGAGAATTAGAAATTCTTAATTCTATAATCCTAAAAACCTCTGAATCGATTGATTTAAATTCCCGTCTTCAATATATAATGGATGAAGCGTTAAACATAGTTGGGCTTGAAGGCGGCACAATTTGCTTAATTAATCCTGATGAAACTTTTGATTTAGCTGTCCATCGAGAAACATCTAAAGAGACGATCGACGATTTATCGCAACACAAAATAAAAATTGGAGAATGTCTTTGCGGCAACTGTGCAAAAGATTGTAAACCTTTAATTCTAAATACACGCGAAGATGTGATGCATTTTGCAACTCGAGAGATTTTAAGAGGAGAAGATATTCGCTTCCATGCTGCGTTTCCATTTGTAATTGAAAATAAATGTATTGGCGTTCTCTGTGTATTTACAAGAACTGATAATAAACCGAATGCCCGCGATTTAAAATTTTTAGGAACAATAATAACTCAGACAGCAATCCTAATTCACAATACGAGTCTTTATAATAAAATTATAGAAAGTGAAGAAAAATTTCGCAAAGCATTCCAAGCAAGTCCCGATTCAATTACGATTTCGTCTCTCTCGAATGGAAAAATCCTGGAGGTAAACGAAGGTTATTTAAAAATTTTTGGTTTCACCCGCGAGGAATCAATTGGTAAAACTTCAGTTGAATTAGGTATTATTCACTCCGAAAAAGTACGTGAAAATATTTTTTCTTTAATGAAAACGGGAACAGTTGCTCGTAATATTGAATTTGAGTTTCAGACAAAGACCAAAGAAATACGTACAGGCGAAATTTCTTTAGAAAAAATTCAATTTCAAAATGAGGAATGTTTAATTGCTACTATGCGTGATATTACAGATCGCAAACATATTGAAGACACACTGAGGATAAGCGAACGATACAACCGTACACTCTTCAACCAATCGGTTATCGGGCTTGCGCTGACTAAAATGGATGGCAAGCTCGTGGATGTAAATCCCGTTTTTGCAAAAATCATAGGCAGAACAACAGAAGAAACTTTGAACCTCTCTTATTGGGATATTACTCCCGAAAAATATTCCGATCAAGAACAAAAACAATTAGAAGCACTTAACTCAACAGGTCGTTACGGTCCGTTTGAAAAAGAATATATTCACAAAGACGGGCATCTTGTGCCGGTTCTTTTGCAAGGATTAATAATTGAACAAAACAATGAAAAATTTATTTGGTCTAGTGTTGAAGATATCACCGAGCGCAAGCTCGCAGAAAAAGCTCTCGGTGAAAGCGAAGAAAGACTGAGATTATCAACCGAACTTGCAAACGTTGCAGTTTGGGAATATGATTTTAAAACGAACAATATGTCGCGGTCAAAAAATCACGATAAACTTTATGGCTTAGATTGGCAGAAGAATTGGGATATCAATAATTTTCTAAATGCAACTCATCCTAATGATAGGGAATTTTCTAACAATGAAATTCAAAAATCCGTTACCCCAGGCGGTAATGATTCCTACCAATTTGATTTTAGAGTGATCTACCCGGATAAATCAATTCACTGGTTAAACGTAGTTGGTCAAGTTGTGGAACGTAATTCCAAAGGCGAGGGAATAATTGTCCGCGGATGCTTGACGGATATCACCGAGCGCAAGCAAACAGAAGAAGAATTAAAGGCAAGTGAGATAAAGTATAGAACATTTTTTGAAAACAGCATGGACGCAATTCTTTTAACCGAACCTAGCGGAAATATTAATTCTGCCAATCCAGCGGCATGTGAAATGTTCGATCGAACCGAAGAGGAAATTATTAAGGTTGGTAGATCTGGCATTGTAGATGTTAATGATCCTCGATTGCCAATTCTTTTAGCCGAACGCACTGAAAAAAGAAAAATCCGCGGTGAGCTGAACATGCTGCGAAAAAATGGAAGCAAATTTCCAGCAGAACTTTCTACGGCCCTTTTTGTTGATAGCGAAGGCAAAGTACGAACAAGCATGATTATTCGAGATATTACCGCACGTAAGGAAACTGAAGAAAAATTACGCGTGTCGGAAGACAAATTCCATAGCGCATTTCATACCAGTCCGGTTGGAATTACAGTCAATCGAATAAGCGACGGCAAATTTATTGAAGTAAACAACTCATTTCTGAAAATGTTTGAATTTAACCGCGATGAAGTAATTGACCACACTTCATTAGAATTAAATATGCTTAATGAAGATGAACGCAAAAAACTTATAAAATGGCAGATTGAAACCGGCGGTCTTCAAAATTTTGAATTAACTTTTCAAACAAAATTCGGTAAACCAATTCATACAATTTTTT
>VEPI01000089.1 GCA_012026935.1 Melioribacter sp.
AATTGATTTGATACTGACTCAACTTAGCAGAAAAGGGAATTGTTGTCAATTTTTTTATGAGTTCTTGAATACTACTTTGAATGTTGAACCAATTCCTTTTTCACTTACCATATCTATAGTTGCATTATTCAATTCACAATATTTTTTTACAAGAGCAAGACCCAAACCATTTCCATCATATGCTCTGGTATATCCTTGGTCTTCCTGTAGAAACGGTTTAAAAAGATTTTCCTGAAAATCTTTACTCATACCAATTCCTGTATCTTTCACTTCAACAATAATATCACCAGCTTCATTATTCTCAAGTACAACTTCTACCATTCCTTTGGATGTATATTTTATTCCGTTGTCAATAAGGTTGGCAAATATTTGTGTAACACAGTATCTATCTGCTGATATTCTGGTTTTATTACCTTTACAATAATATTCCAGTTTTATTCTTTTATTTTTTGCAATCCGATGATGTTCACTAATCAAGTTTTTCAAAATATCAGTATTCAAATCAATCTTTTCAAAAATAGGTTTAAAAAATCCGGTCTGCAGTTCAGACATATTTAGCATTAAATCAATAGTTCGTATAATTCGCATACCTGATAATTTAACTCCATCAAAAACTTCATTGAAATCTTCACTGAGCTTACCGCTCATCTCTTCTTTTATTAGAGAAGTATTACCTATAATAATATTTATAGGAGTTCTAATTTCATGAGACATCTGCGCGAGGAATTGCGTTTTCAGTTTTTCCGATGCTTCAGCCTTTTCTTTTGCCGCTACTAATTCAATCTCAGCAAGTTTGCGTTTTGTAATATCAGTAAATATACCCCTTATGCCTACTACCTTTTTGCCATCATAGATTGGCCGGCTTGATGTTTGCGCCCAGCGTGTTTCTCCATTCTTATTAACATATCTGAATTCTCTTGGGTCCAAAACGTTCAGCAAAGTTGCTTTAAAACCACTTCTGAGAATATTCAGATCTGCTGGGTGAGCTATCATAGTAAATGAATTACCAACCAACTCGTCCGGTGTGTAACCATAAAGCAGAAACGACTGCGGGCTCACATAAGTAATTATTCCTTCCGTATTCAGAGTGAAAATTACATCGTTGAGATTTTCAACTAAATCACGGTGTTTTTCTTCGGATGAACGTAAAGCTTCTTCGCTTTTCTTACGCTCGGTAATGTCTTTTGCAAAAACGGAAATTGCATATGCATTATTATCGCGAGTGAGTACATGCAAATTAATCCAAAGTGTTCGATTGCCAATTGTTGTCTGATATTCTGTAACTAAAAAACCTTGTTTCAATGTCTGTTTATAAAGTGAAGACAGTTTATCTTCTAACTCTTTTGGAAGGATTTCATTTAGAAGCAAACCTTCTTTTATTTGAATACCAACTTGTTTGAAAAAATCTTCCAAACCTTTGTTAAATGTTAATAAACGAAATTCTTGGGTATCAACCGACCAAATTAAGTCATCGGTGCTGTCTATTATGGAAGTAAGTAAAGTTTTAGATTCTTCAATAGCAATCTCAGCAAGTTTTCGCTCGGTAATGTCACGTGCAAATCCATTGCAGTATTCTTTTTCCCCAAATTTGATGTATGATGATATGATTTCTACAGGAAACTCTGAACCATCCTTACGGCGATGTACAGATTCGGCTGAATAAATTTTTTTCTCTTTTATGATTGGCCAAACTTCAGCCCATCGTTGGGAAGTAACACGCGGGTTAATGTCCCATAGTCGCATTTTCAGCAATTCATCTACGCCATAACCCAAGGATTTACAACCGGTGTCGTTGATGTATAAAAATCGTCCTTCAGAATCTAACCAATAAGCTCCATCTGATGATGTATCAACAGAATATTTTAAAAGATTGAGTTGTTCTTCCGCAGCTTTCCGAATTGTCAATTCATTTCTTGCACTACTTAACGCTTTGTTTAAATTTCCAACAGATAAGTATTGCAACAACATTAGTAAGCCAACATACATTGTAAAAACTAACAACTGCGTAAACGGAGTACGTGTAACTACATTAGCAGGTAAAATACCCCAGTAATCAAACAAGACTAAAACTGCTCCACCGACTATTCCTATAAAACCAACGAATATGCCTTCTTTCCAACCTATAATTAATCCCGAAACCAAAACAGTGATTGGAAAAATCTGCATTACCGGTGCGTTAATTCCACCAGCAGACCAAGCCAACGTAAAAGTTAGTATGATTATAAGACTTACAAAAATAAAAGAGGCAGCACGAGTTAATCCCTTTCTATTGAGATATAAAGCTACAGCACTAACAATATCAATGCAGGCAATTGTAATAATCCAACGAAGAATATTTTCCTGAGTTATAAAACATATAATTATTAATGTAATAGTTATTATGGTAGCTGATCCTAAAACAAGATTTGAAAAAATCTTTGACTTTCTTTGGGTATCATTATCTTGAAAGGTTGGTGGTGTTAGAAAATTATTCATTCTTCACCTTCTAGTTGCCTATATACAATCAATCAATTCAGATTCTATCTATTAATCTCAGTTATTGATTCATCCAATCTATTTAATGAGAAATTTTACTATGAAGAAAAGTATAATTTAACTTAATTATATAAGTGAATCTTGTCAATCGCTATCTTAACATTAACCAATTTTAACAATACCAATTATTTAATCTCTTCAAATCTAACATTCTGAATAGTATAAGATTTCCAATCATTGTAATCGAAATGCCACCATTCAAATTCGTAAACAGTA
>VEPI01000129.1 GCA_012026935.1 Melioribacter sp.
TCTTTAAGGATTTTTCTTCTTTACCATTTTCCGATTTTGAATTATTCTTCTTTGAAGACGGAGGACGTAATCTCTTTCTCATTGCAGTAAGTTCTTTCTCTACTGTACCGAAGATAGTGTCGGATTGATATCTTCCATTTTTTAATTTTTTCCCGGCACGTAAACCGGTAAGAATCTCAATTGCTTCTTCAACTTTGGAAACTGCATAAACATGAAATTGATTTTTCTTCACGGCATTTAGAACTTCATCCTTTAGCATTAAGTCCTTTACATTTTGTAATGGAATAATTACTCCATGTTTTCCCGTCAAACCTTTCATTTTACAAACATCAAAAAATCCTTCAATCTTTTCATTCACCCCACCGATAGGTTGAATCTCTCCCTTTTGGTTTACAGATCCTGTAATTGCAAAAGATTGTTTTAATGGAATGTTTGAAAGTGCCGAGAGCAAAGCACAGATTTCTGTAATTGAAGCGCTATCTCCGTCAATCATTCCGTATCCTTGTTCAAAAACCAAGCTTGCTTGAAATGAAAGTGGAATTCGATAACCGAAATTTTCTCTAAAATATCCTGATATGATGAGCACACCTTTATTGTGTGTATTTCCGCTTAATCCTGCTTCACGTTCAACGTTAATTATATTCCCGGTTCCCAAAGAAACAGAAGCGGTAATTCGTGTCGGCTTTCCAAATGAATGTTGACCGCTTTCGTAGACAGCAAGACCGTTGATGGTTCCGACCCGGGCTCCGTCGGTATCAATTAAGATCGTTCCGTCGTTTATCATTTCAGAAAGTTTTGATTCATAAAGTCCGTGACGATCTTTCGATGCATCGAATGCCTCATCCACATTTTTTTTAGTAACCATTTTATGTCCCGCACTGCGCGCCCAAAAATTTGATTCGCGGACAAGATCGGCTATATAAGCAAAACGGGTAGTTAATTTATTTTTTTCTCCTGCGTAACGTGCACCGTATTCAATAATTTTTGCAATAGCGGTATTATGGAACTCCAGAAGTTTTTCCGATTCAATTAGTTTTTTAATGATCTTAGCATACTCGGTCATAGCTGTGTCGGTCCGTTTCATCTCATAATCAAAATCAGCTTTCACTTTAAAAATTTTATTAAAGTCGTCTTCATATGAAGAAAGAACCGAATAGATATACGCATTACCAATCATAATTACTTTTGTGTCAATATTGATCGGTTCCGGTTTTAAAATACTTGGAGAGAACTGGTAAACATTTGCAATGTCCTGAATTTCTAACTGTCCAAACAATAAAACACGTTTCAAAGTTTTCCAAACACCCGGTTCGCCAAAAGCATCCATTGCGTTAATGATAAGATAACCTCCGTTTGCGCGCAGCAGCGATCCGGCTTTTATTTTTGTAAAGTCTGCGTACCAGCCGCCTTTCCCGTCGCTGTATTTTTCAATTGTTCCGAAAAGATTATTATATGTTGGTGATGATTCAACTATTACAGGGCATTTTTTTGTGGAAGAATTATCAAGAATAATATTTACTTCATATTCCTTTAAGTAGTCAATTACAATTCCGCCGCCGGTTTCTTCGCGCACCGGTTTTTGTCCTTTAAACACATCAAGGTTCTGAAGAATACTTTCGTGCACCTGATCTAAATATTCTTTTACCGAATGAGGTTTATATTTCTTTTTGAGATCGTCAATTGTAACCATGATGAATCCGTTTACAAAATCAGATTCGAGCAGTGAAATTTTTTCTTGAATATCTTGGGTCAGTTTAAGGCTTTGTTTAAAAAGTGTCTGAAGTTCATCTTGATAAGAAGCATACTTTGTAATAATTTCTTGGACTTTATCTTTTGTTAATTTTTCCGAACGGACTAACTCATCCAGCTGCTGAACAAAAACCGGTTGATCTTCTACCACTGCTAAAATTTCGGGACGTACCAATTCGCCTACTTTAACCTGCCCAAGTGTAAAATGATCTTTTTTTAATTTTTCTTCGAAGTCATTCATCATTTTTTGCTGGGTCTGTCCGAACTCATTTAACATCTGTTTCTTTTTAGCCGTGAAGGGATCGGTAGAAAGTAATTGCGGAATTTTTTCCTGTAAAAACTTTATTACCCATGAAAGATCTTTCCTGAATTTAATTGCTTGACCGGAAGGAAACTGCAATAGCAATGGTCTGTCTTCGTCTTGAAAATTATTTACATATGCATAATCACTTAGATGTGAACAATCTGGAGTAATTGATTCCAGCATTTGTTTTATTGCAGTAAATTTTCCGGTACCGGATAGCCCGGTAATAAAAATATTGTAACCCGAACTTTTTAAATCAACACCAAGACGCAGCGCTTTCAACGCGCGCTCTTGCCCGACAATTCCCTCAATCGGTTTTACTTTTTCCGTATCCTCAAAATCAAAAACTTTTGTGTCGCAAGACCATTTTAGATCTTCGGGTTTTAATTCTTTTTGCGGATGTGCTTTTAGAAGCGCCATTGTAAATTTCCTATGATTAGTGGGTGGAAATCTGAATCAAAAATAATACAAAAATGGTGTTATTGAAATACCGAATTACATATTAGAATATGATAGCTTAGAATAGAAATTTATTAATACTAACGCGTTGTGTGAATTAAAAAAAATAGTTTGGTAAACTGTTAAAACAGTTAAATAAGTTACAATTTTTTGGTTAACCCCGCGATTAATCGCGGGGTTAGAAAAACAAAACAC
>VEPI01000031.1 GCA_012026935.1 Melioribacter sp.
ATTACTCCGCTTGCGGCAAAAATTGTAAACCACCAACTGTTCAGAACAGATGATTTAAACGAACCGATCAAAATCAAAAATTCTCCGATGAATCCGTTCAATCCCGGCAAACCGATTGACGATAACATAGCAATCATCAATACAGTTGAATAAAGCGGAACGAGTCTTGCAATACCTCCATAAAAAGAAATCTCACGGTGATGAGTTCTTTCGTAAAGAACACCAACTAAAAGGAATAACGCCCCCGTAGATAATCCATGGTTAACCATTTGTATCACAGCGCCTTGTACGGATTCCACAGTCATTGCAAAAATTCCTAACACAACAAATCCAAGATGGGAAACTGAAGAATAAGCTACCAATTTTTTCATATCGGTCTGTACCATGGAAACAAGCGCACCGTAAATAATTCCAATTACAGCCAGCACGGAAATGATTGGTGCAAATTGAACTGACGATTGCGGAAACAATGGAAGACAGAATCTTACTAATCCGTAAGTTCCCATCTTCAATAAAACTCCGGCAAGAATAACAGAACCTGCGGTTGGAGCTTCAACGTGTGCATCCGGTAACCAAGTGTGAAGAGGAAACAGAGGAACTTTAATTGCAAAGCTTAAAAAGAAAGCGCCAAACATCCATGATTGAATATCGTGAGGGATTGTTGGGCCGACTTTATAAAGTTCTATTAAGTTTGTTGTGAAATGGCCGACTAAACTTGAAGCATAAACCGCCAGCCAGATAATTGCAACAAGCATCAGAAGACTGCCGAACATGGTGAAAATAAAAAATTTAACTGCAGCATAAATTCTTCTTTCCCCGCCCCAAATGCCTATGATGAAGTACATCGGAATCAGCATAGCTTCCCAGAAAATATAGAACAGAAAAATATCGAGCGATATAAAAACGCCGAGCATACCAACTTCAAGAAACAGCATTGAGAAGGTGAACATCTTAACATTCTTTTCAATTGCTTTCCATGTGGAAAGAAGCGTAAGCGGAGTTAAAAATGTTGTAAGCAGAACAAGCAGAAGCGAAATCCCATCAACACCAACATGATAGCTGATGTTCAAACTTTTTATCCAAACAACTTGATGAATAAACTGGAACTGGGAATTTGTCTGATCAAAACCAAAATAAATAACTAATGATATTACAAATGCGATAAGAGAAATACCTAAACCAAACCAACGGATTAGTTGTTTCTGTTCCTGCTTGAAGAAAAGAACAAGTACACTTCCGATGATCGGTGTAAGAAGTAAGTATGTTAAGAAAAAACTATTCATATTTTTTTGTTTCATAGCCACGACCTTCAGGTCGTGGATTTAATAATTAACCTCCCCCTGTGTCCCCCTCCTTACTAAGGAGGGGGAATGAAAGGGGGTGGTTGATTTATATTATAGACTCAGTATTAACCATAGAAGAACTAATGCAATTCCTGCCATCATAATAAGAGCATAAGACTGGGCAACTCCCGTCTGAATTTTTCTAATTACGCCGGAACTTTTTTCAACAATAGAAGCTACGCCGTTAACCATTCCATCAATAAACTTCACATCAAAGATTTTCCATAAAAACTTTTCACTTCCCTTTTGTATCGGCTGGACAACCGCCGTTTCATAAGCTTCATCAACAAAATATTTATTAAGTAATAGGTTATAAAAACCTTTGAACCTGTTGGAAACATTTTCGGCAATCTGTGGATTCTTTCTATAAACATGAAGCGCAAAGAATATCGCACTTAATGCTGCAGCGACAGAAACAGTCATCAACAATATTTCTTCTAAATGAGTATGCTCACCATACAATGCCAATTTATTCATTGCTGGCGCATAAATTGGTTCAAGCCAACCTTCAAATAAATTTCCGTGTTCTCCAAAGAAAACTTTTGGCAGACCAATATATCCGCCGATTATAGAAAGCACAGCTAGGATCATCAACGGAACCGTCATCAATGCAGGTGATTCATGCGGATGGACATTATGATGATCGAACCTTTCTTTACCGTAGAATGTAAGTGAAACTAATCTAAACATATAAAACGCAGTTATCATGGCTGTGATAGCACCAACCAGCCAGAATACAAATCCGCCGTTAGCATAAGCGCTCCACAAAATTTCATCTTTACTGAAAAATCCGGATAAGCCGGGCACACCGGAGATTGCAAGTGTTGCTATAAAAAATGTTAGAAAAGTTTTCGGCATATATTTTTTTAAGCCGCCGTATTTCTGAATGTTCTGCTCATCATGCATTCCGTGAATAACAGATCCGGCACCAAGAAATAAAAGTGCTTTGAAAAATGCATGTGTCATCACATGGAAGATCGAAGCACTAAAAGCACCAACACCAGCGGCAAGAAACATATATCCTAATTGACTTACTGTTGAGTAAGCTAATACTTTTTTAATATCGTTCTGAACTAAGCCGATAGTTGCCGCCATTAACGCAGTGAGAAGTCCAACTACTGCAACAACCGTCATAATAGCCGGAGCTGAAACAAAAATTATTGATGCACGCGAAACCATATAAACACCGGCAGTAACCATTGTAGCTGCATGTATAAGCGCTGAAACCGGAGTAGGACCTGCCATTGCATCCGGCAGCCAAACAAATAAAGGAATTTGTGCGGACTTACCTGTAGCTCCGATAAATAAAAATAGTGCGATCAATCCAAATGTAGATTCAGCAACAGGGAATGTTGCGGCTCTTGCAAAAACTTCTTTGAAGTTGAGTGAATCAAAAGTCATGAAGATTAAAAACATTCCAAGTAGAAATCCGAAATCGCCTATTCTGTTAACAACAAAAGCTTTCTTCGCAGCTTGAGAAGTTGTTCCTTTTTCAAATTTTCTATCATACCAAAAACCGATTAACAAATATGAGCAAAGGCCAACACCTTCCCATCCAAGAAAAAGAACAACAAAATTATCGCCTAAGACTAAATTCATCATTGCAAAGATGAAGAGATTTAAATACGAAAAGAATCTCCAGAACCCTTTATCTCCATGCATATAACCAATTGAGTAAACATGGATTAGAAATCCAACTCCGGTTACGATGAGAGACATTGTAAGAGAAAGTTGATCAACCAGGTAAGCAAATTTTATTTGAAGTCCGCCGACATTTAACCAAGAAAATAAATTAACAGTATTGGATCTCTCTTCAACAGGCAATCCAAGAGTTTGGATAAAAGCACCAAGAACAATTAAAAAAGAAACACCAATGGTTCCGCTTCCAATCAGGCCAATAACTTTTTCGTTCTTGATCTTTCTTCCGAACAATCCGTTGATTAGAAAACCGAGCAACGGCAAAAGTGTAGTTAGGTATATAAGATTTATCATCACCATTTGAAGATATTTATCTCGTCAATATTAACTGTCTTTTTATTTCTAAAGATTGCAATAATAACTGCTAAACCAACAGCAGCCTCGGCAGCTGCCACTGTCATAACAAAAAATACAAAAACTTGTCCGATGGAATTTCCAAGGTAAGATGAAAAAGTTACAAGAGTAAGATTTGCAGAATTCAACATTAGTTCGATGCACATAAAAACAACTATAGCATTTCTTCTGATGAGCACTCCCGCAACGCCTACGCAAAACATGAACGCGCTAAGAATCAGATAATATTCCATTGGTATTGAAGACATAAATTCAACTCTTATATTCTTAAAATAGCCACGACTTTTAAGTCGTGGTTTATAATTTCCGACCTCCGCCTGTATCCCCCTCCTTGATAAGGAGGGGGAATTAAAGGGGGTGGTTAATTTTTTCCCCCGACCTAAAGGTCGGGGTTATAAATATTTATTCAAATTTCTTTTTTGCTAAAACTAAAGCTCCAACTGTAGCGGCAAGAAGTAAAAATCCCGCAACCTCAAAAGGAATTATATAATTTGTATAAAGTTGTTGACCTATAGCCTGGATTGTCCCGGCTTTAACACTTGCAGCTTCATCGGGTGTTAAGGTTCGGGAAGGACTGCCGTGAAAAATTAAATAAGCAACTTGCACAAAAACAAAAAAACTGATTAGGATTGCAAAAAATTTAATAGCTCGTTTGTCTACAAACAATTTATGTTCTGTCTCAGTATTCAATAACATAAGAACAAAAAGGAATAGAACCATGATTGCACCGGCATAAACAATAACTTGAACAACTGCAATGAACTGAGCATTTAGAAGTAAGTACAAACCGGCGAGAGCAAAAAAATTAAGGACTAAAAATACAGCGCTTATTACGGCATTTTTTCGGGTGATCATCACAACGGATGATATTGCGGCTACTGTTGCAAGGACAATAAATAGAATTATCTGTACATTCATTCTTAAGGTGTATTCCTATAAATCATTCTTGGGAATGGAATTGCTTCGCGCAAATGCTCTAATCCGCAAATCCAGCTTACTGTTCTTTCCAGTCCGAGACCAAATCCTGCATGAGGCACCGAGCCGAACCTTCTTAAATCCAAATACCATTCAAAAAAAGATTGCGGCAAATTGTGTTCTTTAATTCTTTCAAGTAGAAAATCTAAATTATCTTCACGCTGGCTTCCGCCGATAATTTCTCCATATCCTTCAGGCGCAATTACATCAACTGCAAGAGCAACTTTAGGATTTTCAGGATCGCGTTTCATGTAAAATGCTTTTACTTCGGATGGATAACGATGAATCATTACCGGACGGTCAAATTCCTCACCGATCAAAGTTTCATCAGCACCGCCAAGATCATTTCCCCATTGGAAATCAACACCCTTCTTTTTCAAAATCTCAACTGCATCAGTGTAGGAAATTCTCGGGAAAGGCCGTTTTATATTTTCAAGTTTTGTTATATCGCGTTCAACTTCTTTTAATTCTTCTTTCATTTCGGAAAGAACCGTTTGAACAATGTACTCTAAGAACTCTTCTGCAAGATCCATATCATCATCAAGATCATAGAAAGCCATTTCAGGTTCAACCATCCAGAACTCTGTTAAGTGTCTGCGTGTTTTGGATTTCTCAGCACGGAAAGTAGGACCAAAAGTATAAACTTTTCCAAGTGCCATTGCCCCGCTTTCGGCGTAAAGCTGTCCGCTCTGTGTTAAATAAGCTTTGCCGAGATCAAAGTATTCCATCTCAAAAAGAGTTGAAGTTCCTTCGCATGCGTTTGGTGTGATGATCGGCGGATCGAATAAAACGAACCCGCGCGAATCGAAGAAATCGCGAATAGCTTTAACAACACGGGCACGGATTTTTAATATTGCAACTTGTTTTTTAGAGCGAACCCAGAGATGACGATTATCAATTAGAAATTCAATTCCATGTTCCTTTGGAGTGATTGGATATTCATGGGCAACAGAAATTATCTTAACATCGGTTGCGTCAAGTTCATATCCGCCAACGGATCGAGGTTCAACTTTAACTTTTCCCGTTACTTCAAATG
This sequence comes from Melioribacter sp., assembly GCA_012026935.1. Lineage (GTDB taxonomy): Bacteria > Bacteroidota > Ignavibacteria > Ignavibacteriales > Melioribacteraceae > Fen-1258. The sequence continues at coordinate 5,407 of VEPI01000031.1, forward strand.
AAGATTCTTGCGTAAGTTTATCTGCGCTTTCAAAAATTTCATCAGTAACATTTCCCTTGAATACAACACACTGAACATAACCACTGCCGTCCCGCATAATTAAAAATTTGATTTTCCCGCTCGATCTCTTGTTATAAAGCCATCCTTTTAAAGTAACTTCTTTGCCTACATGGTCTTTTAAATCTTTAATATAAACTGAAGGTCTCATTTAAGTAATTTTTATTTGAAAATCGGTTTCAAATATAACTAAGAGGTTGTTAATAATGCAAAGGAGAGTAAAACTTAAATCGGGTATAAGATATTAACCATCCATCATCTTTACTAACTTTATAAAATGCTGCAACTATGCTTTTTTACAATTGATATGATTATTCATTAATTATTTTTATATTCCATAGCAGAGAGGCGGTCCTAAATGAGCAAAAGAAAAATATTTGTTAACAAATTTTTCTTAATCCTATCAACTTATCAATCAACAGCAAGATAAATTGATGAATACCCGCAGTTTTGTTAGAGAGAACATTAAAGCCCCGATGCGCAATGTACAGCGCCTATTTATCATCTTTTATTTATTCCTCTTCTTTCAGATTCAAACTGCCGGCCAAAGTTTTCCTGTTCAAACATACACATTAGAAACCGGGTTGAATACCAACTATATCAATGGCGTTACACAGGACAAACAAGGATGTATGTGGTTCGCTACCGAATACGGTGTTTCTGTTTATGACAGCCATACTTGGAAAAACTACAGCGATCGAGATGGATTACCGCGCAATGAATATTTCCTGATAAAAGCCGACAGTAATAATAATATTATTGCTGTACCGTATTGGAGCGGCTCACGCATAGCCATATTTAAAAATAATAAATGGACTTTGATAGATGAACTCCCTCAATTAAATACGATATATAAAAACTTTACGTCTTTCGACTTCATTTATGAGAACAATAAACAAATTTTATATTTCGGTACTAATGAAGGTGTGTTTTTATATAAAGATAAAAAGTGGAGCCGCATTTCTCAAAACGAAGGATTGATAGATGATAGAGTAAATACCGTAAAAAGTTTTCAAAATAAATTGTATGTCTGCACTGAAAACGGTTTATCTGTTATCCATGATGGCAAAGTTGACAATAGTTTGAATTCTGTAATAAATATCACTTCAAAAAAAATAAAATCTATAGAGTTCGAATCAGTTAATAACAGTTCGGCACCTATTATTTGGCTTTTAGGAAATAAATGGATCGGTAAAATTCAAAATCAAAAATTCAATTTAGTCACTCCCAATAATAAAATGATAACCGAATTCCCTACCCAAAAGTTAAAACATATCTGCTTCCTTTATGATAAGATAGACAGAATTTATTACGGGAATGAAGTTGAAATGTTTTACCTGGAAAAATCAACAGGGAAAGTAATAACGATTAATCAAGACAATAAATTCACAACTTCCGGAAGCTCCGCTATTTTTATTGATCGTGAATCAAATCTTTGGTTTACGAGTTATCGCGGGATTGATAAAGTTAGTAATTTCTGTTTTCAAAATTTCTTCAAAGAAAACGGATTATTAGAAAATGAAGTCGCTTCAGCAATCGAGGTTAGACCAGGGTATTATATTTTTGGGCATAATCATGGCATTACCATTCTAAAAGAAGGTAAATTTTCTACAATTACTTTAACCCGCCCTTCCGATAAAAATTATTCCGTTTCCAGAATTATGGACCTTTGTAAGGATCGAATGGGAAATATCTGGATTGCAGGTTCGGAACTCGGCGTTGGTAAAATGGGCAGCTCAAGAGAAATAAGTTGGATGCAATATAAAACGGTAGTTCAAATCAACTCGGTTATAACCGATATACATGGAACACTGTGGGTCGGCTCCGACACAGGTTTGTTTAAGATTTCCGAAGATCATTCGAATCTTATTTTAATTAATGACAAAGAATTTCTTAACATTCGAAAAATATTTAGCGATGCAGATGGGACAATTTATGGAGCGTGTGTAGATGGTTTGGCAATCTATAAAAAAGGTGTGTTCACAAAATTATCTGTAAGTAAACTACAATTTGGAAATAGTATTTATGCTGTTCAAAATTATATAGGTAATAAAAAATTTCTTGGGACTTCAAACGGTTTATACATACTTGAGAATGGTTTCATAAAAAAATTCCGTGTGAATAATTTCACTATTGATAAAAAAGTATTCTTTATTACAAATGACGGGGACAACAATTATTGGTTCGGGACAAATGATGGAATTATTAAATGGGATGGGAAAACAGCAAGAAGATTTAGTCTTGAAGACGGACTTGCCGGAAGAGAGACAAATCGTTCGGCATATATTTTAGATTCATTTGGAAAAGTTTGGGTTGGAACAGATCGCGGACTATCATGTTACCTTCCACAATACGATATCCCGATTAAACCTCCGGTAATAAAATCTATTGAAGTAGAAGACTCAAAAGGTGTGATACATGATTTAGCTAATTCATTTGAAACAAGTCAAAGTGAAAATTCCTTCATTTTTCAGTTTAGGGCAATCTCATTTATAAATGAAAAATTTATTCACTATAAAGTTAAGCTGGAAGGCCTTGATAGTATATGGACGGAAATAGGGACTAATAATTATATCAGATACACAAACCTCAATCCCGGAAATTATAAGTTTCTTGTACGGGCCAAAAATTTAGATGGTGATTGGGGTTTAGCAAGCGCCTCGGATACAATCATCATACTTAATCCATTTTATAAACGCTGGTGGTTTATTCTAATCTTTGTTGGAGTTATTGGCGTAATATTGTACATGATCCAAAATTATATTTCTGAAGTAAAATACACTCATAAACTGGAAAAGGAAGTTTTACTTAGAACCGCTGCTCTTAAGAAATCGGAGGAAGATCTGTTACAACTGAATGCTATGAAAGACAAATTCTTTTCTATAGTAGCACATGATCTAAAATCACCATTCCAGGGACTGCTGGGAATTTCTAATGTACTTGCTGAAGATCATGGCAGACTCAGCGACGATGAAGTAAAAAATATTTCGTTTAACATATATAAAACTACCAAAAACTTGTACACGTTGATTGAGCAACTCTTAGGATGGGCACAACTTCAAACGAAAAGAATGGAATGCAATATAGAGAAGTTGGTTCTGCAATCAGTTGTCATTGATGTTTTCAATCTTATTTCTGAAAACGCCGAAGAAAAATCTATCGAAGTGCAAAATAGAATTACCAATGACGTTATTGTTTCTGCAGATGTAAGAATGCTGGACTCAATTCTTACCAATCTGATTTCCAATGCAATTAAATTTACAAGCAAGGGCGGGAAGATTTCGATTTCCAGTACATATAGAAATAACTTAGTAGAAATTTGTGTTAATGATACCGGCGTAGGTATTGATAAAGAAAAGATAGATAAACTTTTCTAAATTGATCAAAGTTTTACAAGTAAAGGAACGGAAGGGGAAATCGGTACCGGTCTGGGTTTGATTCTTTGCCGCGAAATGATCAATAAACTTGGCGGCGATATATGGGTCAGCAGCGAAAAAGGAAAGGGTTCTTCTTTCTATTTTACTCTTCCCAAAGTTGAACAATAATTTAATGCCGGCATTAAGCAGTAACTTTCTTTACAACTATTTTTTTTGAGAATACTTCTTCGAACAAACCCTTACGTCTTTCCAGATTCCACAATTCAATTTCCGGAACAATTCCGTTTTGGCATTTCAAGATCAGATCAACCGAGTTCTTATTAATCTTAGCTTTAATTGATTTTACTAACTGATTATGAGTACGGTCGAAAGCATCAACAACTCTTAACATTGCAGAAAGTTTTTTTACTACTTCTTGCGTAGAAGGTGACAACAAATTAAAATCCTCGTGGCGGGATTTTGGATGGCTCTTTCGATGATAACGCGCTGTGTGAGCAATAATACTAATTTCGTTTTCGTTAAAGCCAAGTAGTTCACTATTCTTTATAATATAAAAACTATGCTGATGATGATTTGTATGAGAGATGTGATAACCTATATCGTGAAGCATAGCCGCTGCATAAAGATATTCTTTACAATCATTTTCAAGTTTGTGCAAATTTTTTAATTGATCAAAGAAATCAACTGAAAGTTTTGCAATATGGCTGCAATGATTATGATCGTATCTGCAAGACTCGGCTAAATGTCTTACACTTTCATTTCTGATATCCGACAAATTAGGCATTGAAGAATCGGTGTGAAGTTTTTGAAGTGAGTCAATAATGATTCCTTCTCTTAATGCATAACCGGAAATGGTCAGGCTGTGAAGATCAAGCAATTCAAAAATTGTTGAAAGAATAATTATTCCGGCAGGCACAATATCGGCTCTCTTTTCATCTAATCCTGGAATCTTTTTCCTCTTCTCGACAGTTTTTCTGCTGAGAATATCATTTTTTACTTTTTCTAATTCCTTTCGTGTGAATTCAAAATTATTAAGTATTGTACCGGGAGTTGAATTCCCTTTTCTCATCGCTTGAATAACTAAGCCTGTTGACATAATCGTTCCCGATGAACCGACGCATATACCGAATCCTAATCTATTAATAATTGATACGGCTTGAACTAATTCTACTTCAACCCATTTTTTACATTCTTTAATCCTGGAATCCGTTATAACATAATCCGGAAAAAATTTTTCAGTTAACCTGACGGCTCCAATCTTCAAACTGATTGAAAAATTTGTATTCCCTTTATTGCCGATTAAAAATTCTGTACTGCCTCCGCCGATATCAATTACTAAAGCTTTTTTATTATAGATAGGGACTGCTTTCATAGTACCCAAATAAATAAGCCGCGCTTCTTCGTAGCCGCTGATTACCTCGATCTCGATTCCGGTTTCTTTCAATACCTCTTGAATAAATTCGTTTTTATTGTATGCTTCGCGGACTGCGCTTGTTGCAACAGCTCTTACTATTGCACTATGAGAATCGGCAATGCCTTTAAATCTTTTCAGAGTTGCGATTGCTCTTCCAAAAACTTCCGGCTTGATGTATTTTATATTTCCACTGCTTCCTTCACCAAGGCGGATTACTTCCCTCTCTCGGTCAATAATTTCAAAGCCGCCGCCTTCTTTTGTTTTCACAACAATTAAGTGGAAAGAGTTCGTGCCTACATCAATTGCAGCTAAAGTTTGATTAATGTTTTTCATTCTTCTGCTTTTCTGTTAGATAATTGAATAGATCAAAAACATCATCAACAGTTACATCGGATACAAATTCGGATTTACGAAGAAAATATTTAGTTGGACCAACAGGCGCCCAGTTAAACGGATTTGTCGGGCCAAAAATTGAAATTTGCGGAGTCGCTGTTGCACCAGCTACATGCATTACTCCGGTATCATTTGTTATAAAAATATCACTTTGTGAAATCAGTGCCGCAAGCTGCGGAATGCTTTTATTCAAAAAGTATCCATATTCTTTATTGCAGCGTTTTTTTATAAACTCCAATTCATTTTTATCGGCATCACTCCCGGTAAAGTAGATTCTAACATTCATCTTCGTTTTAATTCTTTCAATCAACTCGGCAAATTTCTCCAGCGGCCATCTATTTTGTTGTTTACCTGCCCCGATGTGGAAACCGATTAGCGGACAATCTTCTTTGGGCAATAACGATCCGATAAATTCATTGGCTGTTTTAACATCTGCATCATCATAAAATACACCGGTACTAAAATTTTTTGTTCTAATTCCGAATGGTCTTACAATGTCTAAAATGAAATCGGAAACATGCGCATCCGGGCATTTGCGCCAATCCAGTTTTATTCTGTGATTAAACACGAATGCAAGATTATTTTTATCTCCGTTTAATTCTTTCGGACCAATTTTAATTTTTGCTTTTGACAATCCGGTTAGGATACAGCTTGTTAATGAAACCGCAACCGTTACGGGTACTATTACAGCATCCCAATCACGGCGAAGAAGTTTTTTCAAATGATAAACATAATTTGGAAGCCAAAGTTTACTATTCTTAAAGATGAAGATCTCATCAATAAATTTGTTTTTTTCTACGGCATAATAATTTTGAGGGCTGGCAATCAAAGTTATACCGGAATCTGGATAAGTTTCTTTGATTGCGCGGAACAAAGAAACGCTCGCTAACAGATCACCAAACTGATTATGCTGACGGATTACTAAAATATTTTTGGGATGTCCCAAAAATCTGTCAGAAGATTCCGTGACAGATAAGAATTTTTCCAGAAGATTAATTACAGTTTTTCTTAAATGATCTTTGAGGGACATCAAGACTTATCTTTTGGGTTTTCAGATTTAGTAGAATCTAATTCTTCAAAATGTGCTTCGATCACATCTTCTTTATCAATTTTATATTTCGAAGAAGTTGTGTTTACATTTTTCTTTGGAGGATTATTCTTGTTTGGAGCCAAAAAGTTCATAACATTTTTAATTGTTCTAACAGCTAAATAGAAAAGCAGCGACCATAGAATTAACCTTAATAAACTCATCATCTAACCTTTGGCTTCGGGATTAAAATATTCGATGAAGCCCCGATCATCTCTAAAAATCTGTTCGTAAAGTTCTTCAAAATCTTCATCTCTGTTTACAAAATCTATTTCAGAAGTGTTAACAATTAATAACGGTGTATTATTGTACTTAAAAAAGAAATTATTATAAGCTTCCGAAAGCTCGCTTAAATATGCCCGGGTAAGATTCCGTTCAATTTGTCTTCCGCGCGTTTTAACATTCGTTGTTAATCTATCAATGCTTGATTGCAGAAATATTACCAAATCAGGTTGAGGGATATCTCTTTCCAAAAGCGGGAAAATACTTTCATATAATTTTATTTCTTCGCCTGATAGATTCATGTATGCAAATATTCTGTCTTTCTCAAATATGTAATCGGAGACAATATACTTGGAGAAAAGGTCTTGCTGATTTAATTGCTGCTGTTGTTTGTAACGGTTAATCAAAAAAAACATTTGTGTTTGAAATGCAAAACGTTTTCTGTCTTCATAAAACTTTTCCAGAAAGGGGTTCTCTTCGAATTGCTCAAGTATTAAATAGGCACCAAGTTTATCGCACAATTTCTGTGCGAGTGATGTTTTGCCCGCACCAATTACTCCTTCAATCGCTATGTATCTGATCTCCGACAAATTATATTAATCTATCATTATGTTTTTGAAGAATATGTTTATCTAAAGATGTAAGATTAATTTCATTCAACTTTTTATTTAACAACGGATGTTTGAAATCTCCGGCGATTTCAATCAACGGGATAAGAACAAAATCTCTATTCATAATATCTTTATGCGGTACCGTTAATATTTCGCTCTTATAAATTAAGTTATTATAGAAAAGAATATCAACATCAATTTCTCTTGGATTCCACCGAATTTCTGATTTTTCTCTCCCGACTTTCTTTTCAATATCTTTTAAAAAATAATAAAGCTTTTCTATATCAAATTCAGTTTCAATTAATATAACTGCGTTATAAAAATTGCCTTGATCTAAATTTCCATATGGTTTTGTCTCATATACCGAAGAAGCTTTTACTAATCTGCAATTCTTATCCCGGCCAATTAATTTTACTGCACTTACTAAATAATTAAATCTGTCTCCTTTATTTGAACCGAGACCAAGATAAACATCATTTCCCATTTTCTTTGATCACTTCAGCTTCAACACAATCAAGTACACCGCCGACCGGGACGCTGTGTTTACGCACACGCACGGCAATTTTTCTTATTTCCGAATATTTTTTTAGGAGAGAATCCGCAATTACGGTTGCAAGTGTTTCAATCAGATAATATTTTTTTTCGTGAACAAGCTGATTGATAAATTTATATACATCGGTATAGTTGATTGTAAGTTTAAGATTATCTTTTTCTGCAGCAGAAGTGAAGTCGGTGTAAATATCAACATCGGCTTCAAATTTTCCGCCCATGCTCTGTTCTTCTTGATGAGCGCCGTGATATGCATAGAATGAAGCGTTTTTGATTCTAATAATGTTAACCATTTTGCAATTTTCTTTTTGTGAGGTAGTAGTTCATTAACCCTCTAAAGTTAGCAAATAAAATTCCGATTAGCACTAATGCGCTTCCTGCAAGTGTTTGAAAGGAAAAATTTTCGTTCAGTATAAGCCATCCGAGAATAACCGCTATAATCGGAGTTATAAATGCTGTAAGTGAAAGGATGACTATATTCATTCTTTTCAAAAGCCAATAGTAAGTTGTAAATGTAACAAGCGTTCCGAAAAAAGCTAAGAATGTTATCGAGGCAAAAGCATTAAAATCAAAAATCCACGCTGAGGAATTTTCAACTAAGATTGAAACAATTATCAAAATTATTCCTGCAGATAAAAGCGGTAAGAAATTCATTGAAAGCGGATTTAGATGCTGTCCGTATTTTTTTACTGTTACTCCTATTCCCGCTTGCATGGAAGAACTGATTAACACGGCAAGTATTCCTAAAAGCTGTTGTGATAGATCAAGCGATAAATTTTCCGAGAAAATTATTACAATTCCGCTGAAACCTAATATTGAACCGAAAATTTGATTAAATGTAACACTGTCTTTTTTGAATGCGATCATCGAATAAATTATAACGAAGAACGGCATGACTGCAAATACAATCGAAGCTAAACCGGATGGAATATATTGCTCGGCCCAGTAAACCAATCCGAATGGAATTACAAATGAGAATAAACTCAGCACGGCATAAAGTTTTATTGATAAACTATCTTTCTGAAGTGAAATATTTTTTATCCGCATCATCCCATAAACAAACAGCGATGCAAGGAAGAAGCGCAAACCGGCAGAAATAAGAGGCGTTAAAGAACCTAATCCAAAACGAATTGCCAACCAGGTTGAGCCCCAGATTAAACTAATTAATGTGTAGCCGGCAGCTATTTTAAATTTTTCCGTAAACACTTATTTCCCTTTCATTGCAATTACACCAAGAGCACGTCCGGAATTCTTTCCATCTCTTCTATACGATTGCAGATATTTTTCTTCATAACTGCACAAAGAAGAAATTTCAATATGAGATTCTTTAATTCCTAAATTTAAAAGGACATCTTTATTTATTCCAAGTACATCAAGATAAAGTTTATGATTAATACTTTTTAAATATGAACGATGAAAATGTTTTGCGACTTCATCACCAACTTCATAATTCTTTTGACAAATAGACGGACCAATATAAACAAGCAGATTGTTTGCCGAGCAATTGAATTGTTCCGTAAGAATTAAAATCGTTTTCCGTAAAATTTGTTTTTCAGTTCCGCGCCAGCCGGAATGAACTGCCGCTATAATCTCATTCGTTCTATCATAAATAAAAATTGGTGTGCAATCTGCAGTGGATATTGCAAGACCAATTCCCTTTTGAGTTGTAATCATTGCATCGCTTTCGCCTGCAAGTCCGGGCTCATTAACTATCGTAACTATATCGGAATGAATTTGTTTCTGGATTGCAATTAGTTCGGTTGTAAGTCCCAACTCATTATAAAATGCTTCACGGTTTGTGCGGACAATTTCCGGATCATCTCCAACTGTGAGCGACATATTAAAATAAAACGGCTCTGTGCGGTTCAATCCGTTTTTAGTACTTAAACCAAAAATTATTTCCGGAAACTTTTGAAAGAGTGAGCTTTTAATTATTTGCATATTCATTCATATAAAATTCCCTCCCCTTAAGGGAGGGATAAAGGG
>VEPI01000057.1 GCA_012026935.1 Melioribacter sp.
CTTTCTTCTTCAGATAAATCCGGTTCATCTGTGGAGGTTAGCATACTGCTTAACATATCTTTGAACTGTAAACCATATTCTATTCTGTGTTTGCTTAGCATAGAAAATTCTGAAAGTCCGTGCAAAGCAAACTCCATTAATAATAATTTGGTTTCTGTATCTTCTTTCGGAAAATATTTATCAACAAGTTCTTTCAATCCTGGAACCGAGAAAAGTTTTTTCCGGTAATCGTCATTCGAAATATTGTGGAAGAGATCGAATAAATTTCCTTTTGAGAACCATGCAATAACTTCCTGGTATGGATTTATTTGAGTCTTACGTTTTAATTTATCGGGACTGGGGAAGTAATTTATAAATAGTGACTTAATGGCTTTACCTATTAATATATGGGCTACTTTAACCGGACCCTCTTGCTCACCTTCATAAACCAATTCTATCTTTCCGGTGATTGACGGAATGACTCCGATTAAATCCGAGATGCGAACGTTAGTGTTTGTTTCATTATTGATAATAAGTCTGCGCTCTGCAAAACTAACAATGTTTTCTAATGCGGAAATTGTTAAACGTGCAGAGACTCCGCTCTTGTGATCCACAAACTCGCTTTCCCTTGCCTCGAATGCTATCTGCTCAATAAGATTCCTTACCAGTTCCGGTATTTTTATTCTGCCCGATTGTTCTTCGGTTAATTTAGATTCCTGCTCGGTTATCTTCCGGGAAATAGAAATTGTTTTTGGATAGTGAGTTAATATCTGCGAATCAATTCTATCTTTAAGCGGTGTAACAATTGATCCTCTATTAGTATAGTCCTCGGGATTTGCCGTAAAAATGAATTGAACATCAAGCGGAAGCCGAACTTTGAATCCTCTGATTTGCACATCCTTCTCTTGCAATATATTAAAAAGAGCAACTTGAATCCGCGCCTGTAAATCCGGCAGCTCATTGATCACAAAAATTCCTCTGTGAGAACGTGGTATTAACCCGAAATGAATTACTCTTTCATCAGAGTAATGAAGTTTAAGCGATGCTGCTTTGATTGGATCAACATCGCCTATAAGATCTGCTATAGTAACATCCGGCGTTGCTAGTTTTTCGGTATAGCGTTCACTTCTGTGCATCCAGGTAATAAGTGTTTCGTCACCCATCTCGGCAACTTTATCTTTTCCAAATCTCGAAAGAGGATTGAATGGATCGTCATTTAGTTCGGAATCTTTTATAACCGGAATATATTCATCAAGAAGGGTAGTCATCATTCGCGCAATTTTTGTTTTTGCTTGTCCGCGCAAACCGAGAAGTATAATATTATGCCGTGAAAGTATTGCGGTCTGAATATCAGGAAGAACTGTTTCTTCGTAGCCGATAATATTCTCAAACGGATTTTTGTTTGTCCTTAAAATCTCAATAAGATTTCTTCTCATCTCTTCTTTAACAGGCAGAGATTTGTAACCGCTTTTTTTCAATTCTCCAAGAGTAAAAATATTCTCTATATTATTTTTCATTATATCCTTTTTATCTGACTGTTTTTCTTTTATTGCGGACAAAGTCTTCAAAAATAAATTCTCCCAATCCGGAAAGAGTACTGTAGTAAGCTTTTCCTTGATTGGCTTTTGTAAAATCGCGCACAAATTGTTGAAGATACGGATCGTGTGCAATCATAAATGTTGTAATTGTAATTCCCAATTTTTTACATCTAACAGCTTGATCTAAAGTTTTGTTGATTATCTTTCTATCCAAACCAAAACTGTTCTTATAATATTTGATTCCGACTTTTAAGCAAGTTGGTTTACCATCTGTTATCATAAAGATTTGTTTGTTCTTATTTTTTTTACGGCGGAGAATATCAACGGCAAGCTCTAATCCGGCAACTGTGTTAGTATGATATGGGCCGACGGAAAGATAGGGAAGATCTTTGATCTCAATTTGCCATGAATCATCTCCGAAGACAATTATATCAAGTGTATCTTTGGGAAATTGTGTAGTGATAAGTTCACTCATTGCCATTGCAACTTTTTTAGCAGGAGTTATTCTATCTTCACCGTAAAGTATCATTGAATGAGAAATGTCTATCATCAAAACAGTTGAAGTAGAAGTTTTGAATTCGCGTTCCTCAATTTCTAAATCATCTTCAGTAAGTTTAAAATCGCTTACACCATGTTTGATCTGTGCATTTTTGATTGACGATACCATATCAATCTGATCAACTTGATCGCCGAACTGGTAATCACGTCTATCCGCAGTTTTTTCATCTCCTTCTCCGCCAAATGGTGTTTGGTGATTTCCTCTCCCTGTTTTTTTAAGCTTGCTAAAAATTTCCTCTAATGATCTCCGCCGTATTTCCTTTTCGGATTTTGGCGTCATAACAAAAGAGCCGGGTTCGGATTCATTCTCTGTTATGTAGCCCTTGTCCTTCAGATCCTGGATGAAATCACCAATACCATATTCATCATTAGTTATATTATATTTTCTATCGAGTTGGTTAATAATATCCAGCGCTTCCGAAACATCGCCGGAGGTAATGTTTAATAGCTGCATAAAAATATGGAGCAACTGTTCAAATGGATCGCTCCCTTTTGGATCCGGAATGAATTCTGAAAATCTATAACCGATCATTATCTTTTTCTTTTTTAAACTGATTTTATCCGGTGAAAGTTCAGTTTTGTGCTATTATTATCTTCATGCAACACTAATATGCTCTGAAATTAATCGGTAAAATTCCTTACATTTATCACGTAAATTTTTAGGTATTTAATAAAATTTATCTACTAAAAAAATTAATTAACCAAAAGAGTTCCTACAATTAATAAAGATTAACATTGGACCTGGCTAAACAATATATAATACAATGCATTGTAGCCGCAGCCAATAACCTTCGTTTAAGCTCGGAGAAAATTGAAACTGTAGCCATCCTCCGTGAAAGATTATACAACTGCGAATCTCTTTCGGAAGAAATTAAAAATTTCAAGAAAATTACAGAGTTGTCAAAACTCGGGATCAAACTTGGTGATCTTCAAAATTTCATTGATAACGGAAAGATTGAATTTGTAAAACTTTCGGAAAAATTTAAGGAACATAGTTACAGTTTGGTAAAGGAGCTTAACGGAGTTCTTGATGTTTTCACTCCTCATTTAGCCAGACTATCTTTCCATAAATTTGATCTTGACGGATTAAATGTTGATTTGACCAATCAGAAAGCAAATTCATTTGATAATCTTACTCAACCGCCTCCTGAAATTGAATTGCCGAGAAGATCACGTACCGATGAACTAAGAGAAGCAATAATCTTTGAAGAACTTAATAAAGACAATGACTTTAATTTTGAGAACTTCGAAGAAAAAGTTTTAAGACCTGTAAAAGAACTTGATCCGTTCCTTAACCGTGTCTTAAAATATGAATTCACCGAGAATGAAATTAACAGCCACATCAAAATAATGTTTGAAAATGCCGAACTGTCTAAGAAGGTAGGATTTGAAATATTATCAAATATGCACAGCATTTTTGCAAAAGGTTTGGAATTAATAAATCAGAAAAAAATTGCTCCAAGCTCAAATGTAGTCGAATCGTTACGTGCATGTTTGATTGTTATTGTTGCTGTAGTCCGGGGCAAAGAAGTTGATATAACAAATTATTTAACACGTGCGGAAAATTTTGGAAAAACCATTTTACCAAAACAAAAGGAAAGATAGATGGAATTATTTGCTGTTATTATGGCTGGTGGAGTAGGTTCACGTTTCTGGCCGAGAAGCAAAGAGAAAAAACCGAAACAGTTGATTCGTATCGTTGGTGAAAATACAATGATTCAGGATACTGTTAAACGGATGGATGGATTGGTTGCTAATGATAATATCTATATTGTTACAAATAAAGTACAAAAGATGAGGGTTAAGGAACAACTGCCGCAAATCCCCGAAGAAAATATTATAGATGAACCATTCGGGAAAAATACTGCAGCATGTATAGGACTTGCATCAATCATTATCAAAAGTAAAAATCCGGATGCTGTTACAATTACTTTACCTGCAGACCACTTGATAAAAGATGAAGAACAATTCAGAAAATGTCTTTCCACAGCGGCTGATTTTGCATATAAAACAAAAGGTTTGGTTACTATCGGTATAACTCCAAATCGCCCGGAGACAGGCTACGGATATATTCAGTTTGATGAAAAGGGAATTGATAACAACATTTACAAAGTTCTTACATTTGCTGAAAAACCAAATTTGGAAACAGCAAGACGGTTTATTGAATCCGGGGACTTTTTGTGGAACTCCGGAATATTTATCTGGCATGTTGAAACAATTCTTGGAGAAATTAAAAAACATTTGCCTGATCTTTCAGACGGACTTGATAAAATTGAAGAGTGTATTGGTACAAATGAATTCGAAAAACAAGTTGTTCTGGTTTACGGTCAGCTTAAGAGTATTTCCATTGATTACGGTGTAATGGAGAAATCGGATATCGTTTATCTTACAAAAGCAGATTTTTACTGGAACGATGTAGGGAATTGGGAAGCGGTTTATGAAGTCTCTGAAAAGAATGAGGATGGAAATGCAATTGTGGGTGATGTTTACACAGAGAAGACATTTAGTTCCTACATCTTCTCACCAAGAAAATTCACGGCAGTTATAGGAGTTGAAAATTTGGTTATAATAAATACGAGTCAAGCATTATTAGTTTGCGATAGGAATAATGTTCAAGATGTTAGAGAAATTGTAGACTATTTAAAAATGAATAAAAGAAATGAACTAGTATAAACTAATTATGTCTGTTGCCGAATGAAGAAATTAATTACAGAAGATGATGTAAAGAAAATATTAAACAGCGGAAGTAAGGAGATCGTTGTTGAAAAAGGATCTGTATTAACTCCGCTTGCAAAGGATAGAATTCTTCATTCCAATCTGAGAATAGTGGAAAGTGAATCCGGAACATCATTATCGTGCACAAATTCCCAAGTTAAAATTGCTATAGGCTCAGATCATACAGGTGTTAAAATTAAAAAAATAGTTTTTGATTTCCTGAAACAGAAAGGTTACGATATAATTGATGTTGGTACTTTTACTGAAGATTCTGTTGATTATCCTGATATTGCTTTCAATGTAGCTAACCGAGTTGCAATAGGTGAAGTGAAATTTGGAATATTGATTGACGCAACCGGAATCCCTTCTGCTATTACAGCAAATAAGGTTCCCGGAATACTTGCTGCAACTTGTTATAATGAATTTTCTGCTAAAAGTTCACGGGAACATAATGATGCAAATGTGCTGGCAGTAGGTGCAAGATCATTAGGTGAGGAAACGATAAAATCAATTGCAGAAGTATGGCTTTCAACAAAATTTTTAGGGGATAGACATCAAAAACGTTTGAATAAGATTAAAGCCATTGAAGAAAAGTACTCGAAGAAATCATAAAATTAGAAAATCTTTCATTATCATTCATAATTCATAAATAAATTTTATCAATTCAAGAAAAGAGAAAATTCTTGTACGTAGAAAAGTCTAAAGTAGAATCAATTCAAAAGATATCCGAAAATATCTTTTTAATAAAAGTTTTAGCTCCATCAATTGCTTCACTAGTAAAACCGGGACAATTTTGCAACATCAAAGTTTCTGAAAATTCTTTTCCGCTTTTGCGGAGACCATTCAGTATCTGCGATGTAGAAGGGGATTATCTTTTCTTCCTTTTTGATATTCATGGCGAAGGGACAAAGTTAATATCTAAAAAGAAACCCGGTGAATTTCTTGAACTTCTTGGCCCATTAGGAAAAGGATTTAATTATAACGATGGTTATGATACTGCCGTTATTGTTGCAGGCGGACTTGGTGTTGCACCGTTTCCGCTTTTATCAAAGAATCTTTCAGCCAACAAAAAAGTTATTAGTTTACTTGGAGGAAGATCAAAGAAAAATATTGTTACTTATGGATTAAAAAATGTTTTAGCCGCGACTGACGACGGCTCTGAAGGATTTCATGGAACTGTTGTTGAATTATTGAAAAGAGAGATAAAAAACATATCAAAAGATAATTTTAGAATTTTTGCTTGCGGACCCACTCCAATGTTAAAAGCATTGCAGAAATATTGTGTAGAAAATAATTATGATTGCCAAATATCCGTAGAATGTGCAATGGCATGCGGATTCGGAATTTGCCAGGGCTGCCCGATTGATCCCGTTAACGGAGATTCATATTTGCTTGTTTGCAAAGACGGTCCTGTGTTCGATGCAAAATCAATTAAATTATAAATATGGCTGATCTATCAATAAATATTGCCGGACTCAGGTTTAAGAATCCTGTACTTTTAGCTTCCGGAACTGTTGGATACGGAAATGAAATAGCGGAATTTACAGACTTGAACAAACTTGGCGGAATAGTAACAAAATCGTTATCACTAAAACCGCGCAAAGGTAATCCTCCCCCAAGAATAACGGAAACTCCATCGGGAATGCTGAATGCTATTGGTCTTGCCAATGTTGGTGTTGAATCATTTATTAAAGATAAAATTCCTTTCTTGAAAAAGTTGGACACAACTCTAATATGCAATATTGCAGCCAGTACAATTGAAGAGTATGTCGAATGTACGAGAATATTAACTCACGAAGAATCTATTCACGCATTCGAGATTAATGTTTCTTGCCCCAACGTTAGAGAAGGCGGACTTGAATTTGGAAACGATTTAAATGCAGTTGGAAGAATTACTGAAAAAGTTAAAGCTGTTACAAAGAAACCAATATTTATAAAACTATCACCGAATGTTTCCCGTATTTCAGATTTTGCGAAATTAGTAAAAGAAAACGGTGGTGATGGTGTTTCTGCAATCAACACCCTCGTTGGTACCGCTTTTGATATTTACACAAGAAAACCGAAAATAAAAAATGTTACCGGCGGATTATCAGGCCCTGCCATTAAACCGGTAGCACTTGCAAAAATTCTAGAAATAAAACGCAATGTTGATATTCCAATAATCGGTATAGGCGGAATAATGGATTGGAAAGATGCTGTTGAAATAATGATAGTTGGTGCTTCGGCATTTCAAATCGGTACTGTGAATTTTATAAACCCAAATGCCGGAGTTGAGATTGTTGATGGATTAAAAACTTATTGCGAACAAAACTCTATACAAAATATTTCTGAGCTGACAGGCTCATATCAAATCTAAGTATGGATATAAGATCCTCGCTTGAAAAACTTTTCTCATTACACCAATTCGGAATAAAACTTGGGCTGGACAATACACTTCAGTTATTGGATAGAATTGGTAATCCACATAGAAAATTAAAAGCATTTCACATTGCAGGTTCAAACGGTAAAGGAAGTACAGCTTCATTTATTGCAAGTATCTTAATGGAAGCTGGACATAAAGTTGGCCTTTATACATCACCTCATTTTGTAAAATTTAACGAGCGGATAAGAATAAACGGTGTTATGATCGAAGATGAGTACATTGCTAAATTTGTAACTGAACTTGAAGATTATATCGAAAAAAACAATCCGACTTTTTTTGAGATCACAACAGCTCTTTCTTTCAAATATTTTTATGAACAAAAAACGGATTACGCTGTAATTGAAACGGGACTTGGCGGAAGATTAGATGCTACAAATGTTATAAGTCCAATTGCTTCAATAATTACATCAATAAGCTTAGAACATACTCAACACTTAGGTGATACCCTAGAAAAGATTGCTTTTGAGAAAGCCGGAATCATAAAACAAAATTCCAAAGTATTTGTCGGTAAAATGTTAGATGAACCGGAAAAGGTAATTCGTAATAAAGCTGAAGAACATAATTGTGATTATAACTTGATAAGTGATTTTACAAGTATCGAACGTGATAGATTAATTGTAACACTGCAAAAAAAATCCTTCTCGATTTATTCTACACCGCTAATTGGTAACCATCAACTTTACAATGCCGCCTTAGCTCTAAAGACAATAAATAAAAGTTTAGACATTGAAGATGGACTTATTATTTCAATGGGTATTAGAAATGTAATTAAGAATACCGGCATTCAAGGTCGTTACGAGATAATTAGTAAAAGGCCAAAAATCATTTTTGATTCGGCACATAACCCGGAAGGAGTTAAAATATTTATTGAGGAATTTTCCAGAGAAAGTAACAAATACTCGGAAAGGTATTTACTTTTTGGTGCTATGAAGGATAAATCTATCGTTGAGATGCTAAAAATACTGGATCCTTATTTCAGCCGGATTTTTGTTACCAAAATTGATATCGAAAGATCTGCTAATGAGGAAGAATTAGAATCAGCAGCTAAATCTGCGGGGACAAAGATCAATATTGTTCAAAACGGGTCTAAATTTGTTCAGGATTTCCTTAAAGATAGGGGGGACAAGTGTCTGGTAGTGCTTGGAAGCATGTATTTACTGGGTGAAATAAAAAGTAAAATGTTAGAGAAAAGTGCTTGACAAAGTGGTACGGGGAGATTAATTTTCACCCGTGCCTCAATAGTCTTCAGTTTATAATTAATTCACAATAATCAATTATCAATTATCGAAATCCCCAGTTGTCAATCAATAATGAATATTACCAAGAATTTCTCACAAGCAATAGGACTCACTCATGCCAATGGACATCTCAGAGCTGCAATCGAAAAAGATTGTAGATCTCTACAAAATCGCTAAAGATTTTTCAATTGCCGGTTACAGCGATCTCCGCAAACAAGAACTCATCTTCAAAATATTAGAAGCTCAATCACAAAAAGACGGTCTTACATTTTCTAAGGGAGTGTTGGAAGTTTTGGCAGATGGCTATGGCTTCTTGCGTTCTGCCGATTATAATTATCTGCCTTCGCCGGACGATATTTATGTTTCACCCTCCCAGATCAAAAGGTTCAGCTTAAGAACCGGAGATTTTGTAAGCGGGCAAGTTCGTCCGCCGAAAGAAGGTGAAAGATTTTTCGCCTTGTTACGTGTAGAGGCAGTTAATGGGAAAGATCCGGAAGCAATTCGTGAAAGAACATTATTTGATAACTTAACACCACTTTATCCAACGAAGAGATTAAAATTAGAATCTGCACCCGGTGAGTATTCCATGCGTATCATTGATATGCTTTCCCCGGTAGGAAAAGGGCAGAGAGGGTTAATAGTATCACCGCCAAAAGCCGGAAAGACAGTATTATTACAAAAGATTGCCAACTCGTTAACAAGAAATCACCCTGAAGTAAAAATTATTATGTTGTTAATAGATGAACGTCCGGAAGAAGTAACCGATATGCAGCGTTCGGTTCAAGCTGAAGTTATCAGCTCAACTTTTGATGAACCTGCAGAGCGTCACGTTCAAGTTGCAAACATGGTTATTGAAAAAGCAAAACGTATGGTTGAAGCCGGAGATGATGTTGTAATATTACTTGATTCAATTACTCGTCTTGCTCGCGCACATAATACGGTTATCCCGCATAGCGGAAGAATATTATCCGGCGGTGTTGATGCTAACGCACTTCACAAACCAAAGAGATTTTTTGGTGCAGCAAGAAATACTGAAGACGGCGGGAGCTTGACTATAATTGCAACAGCTTTAATTGATACCGGAAGCAGAATGGATGAAGTAATTTTTGAAGAGTTCAAAGGAACCGGTAATATGGAATTGGTTCTTGATAGAAGCCTTTCCGATAAGAGAATATTCCCGGCTATTGATGTGAACAAATCGGGTACAAGAAAAGAGGAATTATTACAGAAAGAGGATGAGCTAAGTAAGGTATGGATACTCAGAAAAATTATTAGTGAATTTGATCCATCGGAAGCAATGGAATTCCTTTTAGATAAGATGAGAGGAACAAAAAATAATAAAGAATTCATGCTTAGTATGAACAGTTAATCAATTAATGGGAAGCATGGTTCTATTGAAAACTATTAAAATCATTTCGCTTTTATTGCTTTCTCTTACAGCCTTAACTATTTCCGCACAACAGAGAGAACGGCATCTTCAGTTTTCAAGAATGCCAATCTTTTTAGAGAAAAATATTTTGTTCTCGGATAGTTCTTCAACTTGTTATTTCTCTTATAGAATCCCTTTTAAGCAATTATTTTTTACAAAGAATGATAATACTTATTCAGCCGGTTTTGTTATTGATCTTGAGATTAAAAATGCGGATAAAATTGTTGACAGAAAGTCCTTAAAAAAATCAATTGTTGTAAATACCTACGAAGAAACAAAAGTTGGTAGCAATTATGCTCAAGGTGTAATTAGTATAGAGAACAACAATATAGATTATGTCATCTATCCATATCTAAGTATCATTAACAGTGATCAAAGTATTCCTCTCGACTCAATATCAATTCATAATAATTTAATTCTTAAAGAAAAAATCGGGAGACCAATTGTAATTCGAAATAATGAATTTCAATGTGCTGCTAAGAAGGGTTTCCAGCTTGTTAATTTTATGAATACAATTCCGTATTCTCTCAGTGATTATTCAATCCTAATTCCGGTAAGAGATTCGACGGTGAAGGAATTGAGTATAAAAATAGAGCAGGACGGAAAGGAAATAGTAAATCAAAAAATTACCGATTGTTCCCACGATGATTTCAATCTCAAAGAATGTGAAAATAATATTGTCCTTTATTCCAGCAGGAATCTGTTGAATACAAAGTATTTCATAATGAAGGACTTTAGTCATTTATTGGAAGAAGGGAATGCCCGGCTAATAATCTCAAAAGGCAACTCAAAACCGGCAGAGTTTGAATTTAGCGTTCTATGGAACGATAAACCAAAATCTCTAATGAATCCGGAATTTGCAATACGGGCTCTCGAATCTATTGAAAGTGAGCAAACGATAGATTCATTATTAAATGCTGATAAAAATGATTATGCTAAAGTTCTTAAGAAATATTGGGATGAAAAATCCGATAACAAAAAATACGCCTTCAATGAGCTTGAGAACGAATATTACAAAAGAGCTGATTATTCGATTGATAATTTCAGTACAGTTAGTTATCCTAATGGTGTAAAATCTGATCGCGGGAAAATGTATATAAAGTATGGCAAACCTGATGAAATTAAAAGGGAGTATTCCAATTCGAATATTGTTGTTGAAATTTGGAAATACAAAAAGCTTAAAAAAGAATTTACTTTTACCGACAGATCAGGATTAGGAAATTATACGTTAGATTAAATATGAAGACACTTGCTATTACATGCGGTGACATAAATGGAATTGGTCCTGAAATTTGTATAAAGACCATCAACCAGATTTATAATCCGACCGAAAGAAAAATCGTAATGTTTTGCCCGTCAAATGTTATTGAAGAAGAATTGCTTGGTACTACACATTCATTTAGTTATCAAATAATCAAAGACAAGTTCCCGCAAAAAGTGGATTCCTCGTATGTTACAATCGTGAATACAGGCAACTTTAAACAACAGATTGGTAAGCCTACAAACTTTTCAGGTAAAGCGGCGTTTGCATCGTTAAAGAGAGCGTATGAAGCTGCATCATTAAAATTAGTAGATGCTATTATCACAGCTCCAGTATCGAAAACCGCATTTAAATTTGCCGGAATAAAATATCCAGGACAAACTGAAATTCTAGCAAAATTTTCTAAATCAAAAAATTATTTGATGGTTTTTTTATCTAATAAATTTATTTGCGGTTTAACAACAATACACGAACCAATAAAAAACGTTAGTAAACTAATCACAAAGCAGAGAATAGTTTCATCTATAAAAACACTTAATGAAACTTTGGTAAAAGATTTAGGAAAAGTCTCACCCAAGATAGCTGTGCTTGGATTAAATCCTCACGCAGGTGAGAATGGGAACATCGGGAAAGAAGAATTATCATCAATAAGTCCTGCTGTAAAATCGTTTAAGAATATTTCCGTTGAAGGTCCCTTTGTTTCGGACGCTTTTTTTGGCAATCAAAAACACGAAGATTATGATGCCGTTCTGGGCATGTATCATGATCAAGTTCTAATTCCATTTAAGATGTTAAACTTTAATAGCGGTGTAAATTATACAGCAGGACTTCCAATTATACGAACTTCACCAGATCACGGAACCGGATTTGATATTGCCGGCCGAGGAATTGCCAATCCACAAAGCATGCTTGAAGCTGTTAAATGGGCAGAAAAAATAATTACGAACCGGAGACAAAAAAAATAGTTACCGTAAGCAATTATTCCGCTGTAGCAGAGATTTATCCACACATAATGCGTTCCATAGATTATAAAAAATGGGCTGAGTATATTTATCAAATTAGTAAAGAAATAAAGAAAAAAAATATTTCTGTTTTAGAGCTTGCCAGCGGAACAGGGCACGCTGCATTTAATCTTAAGACTAAAATTGAAAAAATTATTTTATCGGATTTATCCCTTCAGATGCTGTCAAATCTAAAAGATTCCCGGTTGTTAAAAGTTTGTTGTGATATGAAATCACTTCCATTCAAAAAGAAATTTGATTTTATCTTTTCAACATTTGACAGCGTAAATTATATTAATAAAAAGGAAAATATTAATAAATTGTTGTGTGATGTTAGCAGATGTCTGACAGATAATGGACTTTTTGCTTTTGATGTAAGTCTTGAAAAAAATAGTTTGAAATATGAAAAATATCTGAACCGTAGAGGCAAAGTAAATGGCGTAGTATTTCAACAGAGAAGTTTCTTTGATAAACGTACACGAATTCATTATAATCATTTTGAATTAACACTTGCCAATGGCAAAAAGGTTGAGGAAATTCACAAACAGAAAATTTACTTATTCAAAGATTATTTTGATTTTGTAGAAAAGTCTGATTTTTATGTGTATAAATGTTATAAAGCATTTACTTTTGAAAATGCAGATGAAAATACAGAACGGGCACAATTTATCTTAAAGAAAAAATCTTATGCTTAGTTTTAATCACGTTGATTTTCAGTATTCCAACCAGCCTGTCTTTAATGACTTGAATCTACAAGTAAGTCAAGGCGATTTTGTTTTTCTGATCGGGAAAAGCGGTGTTGGGAAAACTACTTTACTTAAAATGATTTATATGGATTTATTCCCGGATTCGGGAGATGTACAAGTTGGTGATTATTCTTCAGAATCAATACGGAAGAAAGATCTTCCATTCCTAAGAAGAAATATCGGCGTAGTATTTCAGGATTTTCAATTGCTTCAGGACCGGAATGTTTATGATAATTTAGCGTTTGTCCTGCAAGTAACCGGAATTCCTAAAAAACAAATTAAAAGAAAAATACTTAATGCACTTTCCGATGTAGGATTGGCACACAAACAGAATAATATGCCTCATCAGCTCTCCGGTGGCGAAAAACAGCGTGTAGCAATCGCACGCGCTATAATTAATGATCCGTTCTTAGTACTGGCAGATGAACCAACCGGAAATTTAGATCCGGAAACAACAGAAGAAATTTTAACAATTCTTAGAAAAATAAATTCCCGCGGGACTTCGATGATTTTTGCTACTCATAATTATGAAATTGTCAGAAAAATAGATTCGAAAATAATAAGATTAGAAGACGGTAGAGCTGTTAAGGTACTGATCAAAAAGAAAGGGGAACACGACTAATTTATATTCATCATACTTAAAATTTTGTTTGTCACATTTTCAATACTTTGTGTCCCATCAACTTCAATTACTTTTGATTTATCCGAATAATAATTAAATACTTGGGCAGTCGTTTCGTGGTAAACTTTTAATCTTCTCTTGATAACTTCTTCATCATCATCTTTTCTTTTATAATAACTGTTAGTTGATTTGCATACATGGCAAATATAATCTTCTTTATATTCGCTCTTCCCTATAATATTTCCGCATTTGTTACAAACCAACCTGTTGGTTAAACGGTCAATAATAATTTGATCATCTACGTTCAATTTAATTATAAATGGTTTTTTTGTATAAAGTTCAGCAAAAATTTTATCGAGAATCTTTGCTTGTGCAATAGTTCTGGGGAATCCATCTAAAATAAATCCGTTTTTACATTTTTCTTCCTTTAATACTTCTAAAATAATTCCTGCCATAATATCATCCGGTACAAGTTCACCTTTCTCAACAATTGCTTTTGCTTTTTTACCAAGTTCTGATTCTTTTTTAATTGCTTCCCGTAGAATATCACCAGTTGAGATATGCGCAATGCCGAGTTTGGAAGCTAAAATTTTTGCTTGTGTTCCTTTACCAACACCTGGTGAACCAAAAATTATTATTTGCATATTGATTGTTTCTCTGTGGGTTTGAAATTATATAATTTCTGAGAGAAAATTAAAGAGAATTGCGAAAAGATGCCAATTATGATTTCATTTGATCTCTTTTCCTCAAAAAGAAATTTTCAATAAGAAGTTTGGATTCATCTGCATAAATTCCGGAAAAGACGTTAGGCTTATGATTGTATTTTCCGCTTTCAAGAATATTAAATAACGATCCTGAAGCACCAAATTTAGGTTCATGAATTCCAAAAAAAATATTATTTATTCGGGAAAGTAGTATGGCACCGCAGCACATTACACATGGTTCGAGCGTTACATAAAGGTCGCACTGCTCTAAAAATTTTGATTGAAGATGATTAGAAGCTGCTGTTATTGCCAGCATTTCGGCGTGTGCGGTAGAATCTTTTAACATTTCAACTTGATTAAAGCCCCGCCCAATTATTTTATTTTGATGAACTACAACTGCTCCTATAGGAACTTCATTTGATTCTGCAGCTTTTTCAGCTTCTTGTAGTGCAGCATACATAAATTTGTAGACGTGTTCTTGGAAAAGCATAATATTTAATTGAGAATTGCCAATTGATAATTGAGAATTACGGATAAAAAATTATTAAAAATAAAGATTTGAATTAGAGTTTGATTCTCAGTTCTCAATTCTACATTCGAAATTAACTTGTACGCCCGGAAGGATTCGAACCCTCAACCCTTTGATCCGAAGTCAAATGCTCTATCCAGTTGAGCTACGGGCGCGTTATTAATTGCGAATTGAAAAATTCAGAATTG
>VEPI01000009.1 GCA_012026935.1 Melioribacter sp.
GACGATACATCCCGCCAGGTCGGGACAAGTCGCATCGTCTCAACGTAAATTGACACACATTAATGAATTGCAATTTGTTCGCAAATAATTGATTATTGAACCATCAATTTTCTTTTTCTGTATTAAGTTTATTTGTTTAAGAGGATTGCTTCTGTTGATTTCAAAGTTGTTCAACATAAATGAAATCCATTAAAATAATTATCGGGGGTAAACGTGAAGCCCAAATCTTTTTTCTTCGCACTCTTTTTTCTATTATCTAATATTATCTTTTCTCAACAATCAACCGAAAGTTATAAACTAATAGGTGCGGTTGCCGATTTAATGACAAGCAAACCCTTGGCAAATGTATCCGTTGTTGCCTTTTCAAAAACATCCGGGAAAGAACTCAAAGGAATTGCATCTGACGAAAAAGGCAATTTCACGATTGAGAACATTTCCGAAAGTAAAATCCGCGCAAAATTTTCTATGGTTGGTTATCAAACTCAAATAATTGATTCCGTTGACCTTGACAAATCACCCAGAATTGGATTGATACGGCTGTTGCCGGCTTCAATTGAAATGCCGGAGATGGTAATTAAATCAATGAAGCCGATGATTGAATTTCATGCAGATCGTCAAGTGATAAATATTGACCGCCTTCCGGGTAATTCCGGTTCTCTTACGGAAGCGTTAAAAAATTCCGGATTAGTAGAAGTTGACCCGGCAACAAATAAAATTTCTGTTCGCGGGCAAGGTTTAAAAATTCAGATGGATGGACACGAATATAGTATGCCGGCTGAAATGCTTGCTCAATTGCCGGCAGCTATGATTGATCAAGTGGAAGTTATTCTTGCGCCCGGTGCAAAAGAAAGCGCCGAAGGCGGAACCTATATTTTAAATCTTATCACAAAAAAAGAAGCATTCAGCAACTACAGCGGAATGTTAATGCTTAATTCCGCTTCCAATAAAAGTACTTACGGCGGAACATACCTTAATTACAAAGAAGATAAATTGAACGTCTTCGGCCAGGCATTCGGCAGCAATTTTAACTTCGAAAATAAAAACGAATCCGAAAGATATGTTTATACAAGTCCAACAATGTATTATCAAAAATCTTTGGGTGAGGGAAAAAATAATTATTTCTCCGGCTATTTTAAGTTTGGCTTCGATTACGATTTTGATGAGAGCAACACGAGCACTTTCTATGTTAATTACAGCGGATATAAAAATAATTCGGAAAGCAGCGGCAACTCATTGGTTAACGACCGCAATAATATTTTTCAGTACAGCTACAATAGATTGAGCAACAGCGGCGGGACAAATAACAGTTTTTCTTTCTATGGGTTTTATAAAAAGAAATTTGCCGAGAAAAGACACGAATTAATTTTTGATGCAATGTACACGCTTTTTACAAATCCGTCTGATTCTAAAATGAATCTTGATTACAGCAATAAAATCGGAAGACCTGAAATGCAGAACAGCAGTACAGAAGTAAACAACAAAACTTTAATCCTTAAAGTAGATTATGCGCTTCCGCTTAACTTAAACAAATTGGAAGCAGGTTACAGCTTTACTTATAGAACAAGAAATAACGATTACAACGTTCTAAATTTTTCTTATCGGGCAGGCACATGGTTAGACAGTTTGAGCTTAAGCAATCTATTTAAATATAACGAAAGCATACATGCGCTCTATGCTTCTTATGCTCATAAGCTCGGGGACTTTGATATTAAATTCGGATTAAGAGCGGAAAATCTTTCAACGGAAGGAAACCAGATTACTCAGAATATAACTTTCACAGAAAACTTTTTAAGCTTCTTTCCAAACTTGAATGTTTCTTATAAACTTAGCGATATGTTCCAGCTTAGTCTCAACGCTTTTAGAAGAGTTACTTACCCGCAGGTTTATTACATAAACCCGTTCCGCCAGTACAATGGACCAAACACATACTTTGCCGGTAATCCAAAGTTGGAACCAACGTATGTTAATTCATTTGCAATAAATTTATCGCAGTATGTAAGCGTGTTTTATAATTATACAACCGGAAGTTTTACATCTGCAATGACAACAGAGAACGACAGTACGCTCATTTCTAGTTTCTTGAACCTGAATAATGAAAAATCCTACGGAATAAATCTTACCCTTCCTTATTATAATTCTCCCATGATGCCGTTTAAGCTTCCCGATTTTATAAGCTCGTGTTACATTTCTTTTAATTACAGACATACGCAGCAATCCGGACAGTATTTAACCGAGGACTTATCGTTAACTAATAAAACATATTCAGTAAATGCATACCTGGGATTTAAAATTTGGTTTGATATTGATGCGAACGTTTCTCTCTACTATACGCCTAAGATTGAAAACCGACGCACAATTTCCAGCGAGAGAAAATATGTTTCACTTTATTTCAGCAAGACATTTATGGAGCGCAAGTTAAGGATTTATGTTTCTGTAAACGATCTTTTGGATACGCAAAAAGGCAACTATGAATCAATCGGCGGTAATTATTATACGAGAAGCTATTATGAAACGCTAAACAGCCGCAACATCGGTATCGGCATTTCATACATGTTCAATGATTATAAAGACAGACGAGATAGATCTCTCGACGATGGAAGAGATTCTTCCGG
>VEPI01000073.1 GCA_012026935.1 Melioribacter sp.
CTTTGGATTGGTATGGATAGTTGTCGGACTTGTAAATTTATTCAGGTAAAATCTTAATTGTAGAGACGCTGCATGCAACGTCTTTACAGAAAAAATTACCTTTTTGAATACATTAAATGTAGAGACGCTCGGCCGAGCGTCTCTACGTTAAACCTATTTACATAGTTTGGGATTTATTGTAAGTTCTTAATAGGAAAAGTGGTGCACTATGAAAAATTTAACAAAAACTATTTTTTTAGTTTCTTTCCTTTTTAACTCATCATACATACAGTCTCAGAGTGATTCTCTTGTTGCAGCAATTTCTTCAGATTCTTTAATGCTAACTCTCAAAGAATTAACCGGTGCCTTACCAATAACTCTCGGTGGAAAAGTTAAAAGTATACAACAAACCAGAGCCATTTTAACTACAGGTAACCGTCAAGCATCTGAATACTTCTCACAACGTATGAAACGAATGGGATTAAATGTTGAACATTCATATTTCCAGAGTACATACTATAAAGTTCAATTAAATTTTACCGGTATTAATGCAACTCCGGTTACAAACTTTCCTTTGTGGCTATGTTCTGATTGGGGTGAAATATTTAGCATGAAAGATCCAAACTCGGAATGGGAATCACGCTTAAACTCTGCAACACCACAGATTGACAGATTTGATTGGGTTAATCCATTAAATCAAAACACAATTATTGCAGTTGGTAAAACGGGAAATTTTGCTTTGACAACTGATGCAGGAGAATCGTGGACAAAAAAACCAACTGGAATTGCATCAATATTACATTTCTTCGCTTCATTTTCGGGCACTTCAATTGCAGTTGGAGAAGAGGGTGCTATATGGCGAAGCACCGATCTTAGTTCAAGTTGGACCAAAATTATTGTGGATACAAATACTACCTTTAGGCAAGGAACTTTTATCAGTAACAGTCACATTCTACTTGTCGGTTACGATAAACTCCTGACATCACAAGGAAGAATTTTCGAAAGTAAGGATGCTGGTGTAACATGGTCAGTTGTTCAAAATACTTTCAGTTCACAACTCAAGACTGTTTTTTCTACTGATTCTCTTCATGCATGGTGTGCATCTTCAAATGGAGAAGTTTATTATACTAGTTCTGGAGGTGTTACTTGGAACAACAGTGTTTTTGAAATTGGATTATCAGCTAATAAAATTTTCTTTTGTGATAATTCAAATGGATGGATACTAACATCAAAGAACAAATTTTTTCAATCAACAGATGGTGGAAATAATTGGAATTTTTTGTGTTCGTTCGATACAACAAATACAATAAGCGATTTTTTATTTTACGATCTTAAAAATGGTTTATTAATTGGAAAAGAAGTTTCAAAAAAGCAAACATCAGACGGGGGAATACAATGGTCCGACAGAACAATACCTTTCCATTACAATGTAATTGCAACAATAAATGGTACTCAACGACCCGAACATTATATTCTATTTACTGCTCATACTGATTGTAATCGATCCACACCGGCAGATAGATGGCTACTTGCGCCTGGTGCTGATGACGACGGTAGTGGAATTGCTGTATTGTTAGAATTAGCTAGAATATTCAAAAAATATCCAACCCCAATCACGTTGAAATTTGCCAGCGTACCAGATGAAGAATTGGGTGGCGGTGGAGCAGCTAATTTAGGAACTGTTTTACTAGGTAAACCATATACTTGCCGTTTAGTATTAGATTTTGATATGGTAGGTTATGATTATCGCTATCCAAAATCAGTAGCTATGACTTACAGTGGTGGAACAGTTGCAGACAATCTGTTCACGAAATATGTAAACATCATTTCTGCTTTGAACTTTCCTCTTCTCCCAGTTGGTTGGAAAAATGCTACACCTCCTAATGCAGGTGGATTTCGTGATAAAAATATTCCAATTTTAGGATTGATGGAGGGAGCTGGTATGGGTTCTTTTATGCAACCCAATTATCACAAAGCAAGTGATACTTGGTCAACTATAAATCCCGAATATATTTCCAATATAACACGTTCTACTGCTGCTTTTATTCATAACATTGCTACTGATTTATTTGTTGGTATTTCTGAAGAGGAAAATTCAAATCTAATTCCTTCGTCTTTCATTTTAGATCTCCCTTATCCAAATCCTTTTAATTCAACGACAACTCTCCGATTTGGTTTACCAAATTCTGCTAAAGCTTCTATTATTATTTACAATCTTTTAGGACAACAAGTTGCTCAAGTTGCACAAGGATATTATGAAAAAGGATATCATACAATTTCCTGGGAAGCATCTAATATAAGCAGCGGGATATATTTCGCACAGTTAACTGTTATGAATGATTTCTCTAACAAGGTATTTTCAAAAACCTGTAAGCTGCTTCTACTAAAATAATTGGTTGTAGAGACGTTGCATGCAACGTCTTTACAGAGAAACTATTTACATAGATTTTAATCTGTGGTAAGTTGCAAAAAAATTACAATCAATATTTAAACTGAAATATGACCAGTAAAACTGCTAATCTAATATTTCTTATTATTTGTATTCTTCTTGCAGTCCTTCTTCTCACGCAAACGATAACATCAATCACAGCCGGAATTATATTTGCTGTTGCATTAGTCG